>DATKSX010000096.1:0-16761 GCA_035531415.1 Chitinophagaceae bacterium | reverse complement strand
CAGACCACGTTTTTCCCGGTGATCTCCTCCCTGAAATCCTCCAGGGCAGCGATGGATAGGGCTCCGGCAGGTTCCGCCACGATGGCATCCTCATTATACAGCGAAAGGATGGTGCTGCAAACCCTTCCCTCCGCCACCAGGTGGATATCGTCCGTTACGGTCCTGCAGATCTCGAAAGAAATATCTCCGGTCCGTTTGACCGATGCCCCGTCCACAAACCGGTCGATTTCATCCAGGGTCACCGGATGGCCTGCCTCAAAGGCCTTGAGCATGGAGGGGGCACCTTCCGGTTCCACCCCGATGATCTTCGTTGCCGGGCTGAATGTCCGAAACCAGCTTCCGATGCCCGAAAGCAGGCCTCCGCCTCCTACAGGAACGAACAGGTAATCGACTTTCTGCAGGTCTTCCAGGATCTCGGGGCCGACGGTTCCCTGGCCTTCAATGATCCTCAGATCATCGAATGGAGGAACGAAAGTCATTTTATGGGAAGCCGTGAATTCCCGGGCGACCAGGGAGCAATCATCGAAAGTATCTCCGGTAAGGCGGATCTCGATATGGTCCCCACCGAACATTTTAACCTGATTCACTTTCTGTTTGGAGGTGATGATGGGCATGAACACTACCCCTTTGATCCCCAGGACCTGGCAACTGTAAGCAAATCCCTGGGCATGATTGCCGGCGCTGGCGCAGACGACCCCCTTCTTTAATTGGGCCGGCTCCAGGGTGCTCATCAGGTTGTACGCTCCCCGAAGCTTATAGGACCGGACCACCTGAAGGTCTTCCCTTTTCAGGTAGACCCTGGAGTGATATTTCCGGGAAAGATTCTGGTTCTGCTGCAGGGGGGTCCGGTTGATGATGCCCGCAAGCCTTTGGGCCGCAGCAGGGATGTCCAGCCGGGCAGCCAGCTCCGAAAGGGGTCCCATTATTGCTGATTTTCCGGCCTCAGGCTCCGGACCGTTTTACCTGCCTGCCACAATTCGCTTTCCCGGAGCTGCCTCAGTTCCACCTCCAGTTTTTCCCGGTAATCGACCTGGCTGTTGCTATCGATGGAACGCCGGGATTCTTTACCGGTGGCCACGCTTTCATACAGCTCCTGGAATACAGGCAGGGTGGCATCCCGGAACCTTTTCCACCAGTCGAGGGCTCCGCGCTGGGCTGTGGTGGAGCAATTGGCGTACATCCAGTCCATCCCGTTCTCTGCCACCAGAGGCATCAGGGACTGCGTCAGCTCCTCCACGGTTTCATTGAACGCCTCCGAGGGACTGTGTCCCTTTTTGCGCAGGACTTCATACTGGGCGGCAAAAATACCCTGGATGGCGCCCATGAGGGTGCCTCTTTCGCCAGTCAGGTCAGAATATACTTCCTTTCTGAAATCGGTTTCGAAAAGGTATCCCGAACCCACTCCGATCCCCAGGGCAATGGCCCTTTCCCGGGCCCTTCCGGTCGCGTCCTGGTATACCGCGAAGCTGGAATTCAGACCCTTTCCAGCCAGAAACATCCTGCGCAGGGAAGTGCCGGACCCTTTGGGAGCCACCAGGATCACATCGATATCCTTTGGGGGGAGGATTCCTGTTTGGTCATTGAAAGTAATCCCGAATCCATGGGAAAAATAAAGGGCCTTACCGGCGGTGAGCTGCTTTTTCAGGGTGGGCCACAGGGCGATTTGAGCAGCATCCGAAAGAAGGAACTGGATGATGGTCCCCTTATTGGCGGCTTCCTCAATCTCAAACAGCGTTCTGCCGGGCACCCAGCCGTCTGAAACGGCTTTGTCCCAGGTCTTTCCCCTGCGCTGGCCAACGATCACCGGAAGGCCGTTGTCGCGGAGGTTCAGGGACTGGCCCGGTCCCTGGACCCCGTAACCGATGACCGCTATTGTTTCATTTTTAAGGACTTCCCGCGCTTTTTCCATCGGGAACTCTTCCCGGGTCACGACGTCTTCTTTAACCCCTCCGAAATTGAATGTTGCCATGTAGGTTTGATTTTAGGTTGTGATTAGGAATTTTGAATGGTTTTCCCGGGTTTACTGAAATAAGCCTCAGCACCATCATGGAGCACGGTATGCTCCACCTCGATGAACTTTTCCACCTGTGCACGGACCTTGGACATGTTTTCCTCAGTGGTATAAAGGACGAACCGCGCCACGCCGGTATGGAAGTCATCCTCCATCTCGTATGCAGTCAGATATTTGATCCGGATGCGCCTCCGGTTGAAGGCATTGATCATCCGGTTGAGTATATTGAAGTTATTCTCCGCGAATACTTCCAGGGTAAAATCCTTTTTCATTGATTGGGATTGGGTTATTTTCCAGCCTATTTATTGAATTCCAGGATCATGTCAGAAACTCCCGCCCCGGAGGGAACCATGGGAAAAACATTTTCTTCCTTTTCCACCTTCACCTCCACGAAATAGGGGCCTTCCCGGCGGAGCATTTCCGTAAGGACCGGTAAGAGGTTGGCCCGGTCGGTCACTTCCACGGCGGGGATATGATAAGCCTCAACCAGTTTTACAAAATCGGGATTCACCATTTCGGTGAAGGAATACCGGCTTTCGAAGAACAGTTGCTGCCATTGTCTTACCATGCCCAGGAAGTTATTGTTCAGGACAATGATTTTCACGGGGATCTGGTATTGGAAGATGGTCCCCAGCTCCTGGAGGGTCATCTGGAAACCCCCGTCTCCGATGATGGCGATCACGGGTTTATTCCCGGGCACCAGCGCCGCCCCCATTGAGGCGGGAAGAGCGAACCCCATGGTCCCCAAACCCCCGGAAGTGATGTTGGTCCGGGGTTCCCGGAACCCGAAATACCGGGAAGCAACCATCTGGTGCTGCCCCACATCCGTAACCAGGATAGCATGTCCACCGGTAAGTTCGGACAAAAGGTGGATCACCTCCCCCATCTTGATTTCCCCGGTCGTCGGGAACCAGTCCTTCACTACGATCTTTTCATATTCCTCCTTTTTGTACTGACGGAACTTTTCCATCCAGGGTTCATGGGTGTTTGCCCGGATCCTTGAAGTCAGAGCGGCAAGTGCCTCCCCGGCATCCGCAAGGATGGCGACATCGGCCTTTATATTTTTATTGATCTCCGCCCGGTCAATGTCGATATGGATCACCCTGGCCTGCAGGGCATACTTGCTCACATCTCCGGTCACCCGGTCATCGAAACGCATGCCAACCGCGATGACCAGGTCGCATTGGTTGATGTTTTTATTCGGTCCGTAATTTCCATGCATGCCCAGGTAACCGCCGTAAAGCGGGTGATCCGTCGGAAACCCCGACAGACCCAGCAGGGTGCTGGAGACCGGAATGCCCCCTTTCTCTGCAAAGGCGATCAGGGCCTGGGTGGCTCCGGAAAGCAGGATCCCCTGGCCGGCCAGGATAAAAGGTTTTTGGGAGGCATCGATCAGGGCTGCAGCCGCATCCACCTCCTTCAGGTCCATTTCCGGCACGGGCCGGTAGGTCCTCAGGTGAGTGCAGGTGCGGTAATTGAAATCCAGCTTTCCGAACTGAGCATCCTTGGTGATGTCCACCAGTACGGGACCGGGCCTTCCGGAACGGGCGATATAAAATGCCTTGGCGAGTGCTTCCGGGATATCCTCGCTGCGGGTGATCTGCACGTTCCATTTGGTCACGGGTATCGTGATGTTCATCACATCCGTTTCCTGGAACGCATCCGTTCCCAAAAGGTGGGAGGCCACCTGCCCGGTAATGCAGACCAGGGGAGTGGAATCGATCATGGCATCCCCCAACCCGGTCACCAGGTTGGTTGCCCCCGGACCGGAGGTGGCGAATACCACTCCGGGTTTTCCAGCCACCCGGGCATAACCCTGGGCGGCATGGATCGCTCCCTG
This sequence comes from Chitinophagaceae bacterium, assembly GCA_035531415.1. Taxonomy (GTDB): domain Bacteria; phylum Bacteroidota; class Bacteroidia; order Chitinophagales; family Chitinophagaceae; genus JANWKA01. Next base: position 12,910 of record DATKSX010000096.1, on the reverse strand, counting down.
CTCATGACGGGTGAGGATATGGTTCACCTGGTCCATATAATGGAAGAGGGCGTCGTAAATCGGCATGATGGCTCCGCCCGGATACCCGAAAATGGTTTCCACCTGCTCTGCGACCAGGCACCGGATCACCGCTTCGGCTCCGGTGATCGAAACCCCCTTGGGAGGCTTCGAATCAGTCTTCGTCAGTAACGCATCCTTCTGTGGCATTTTTCACCAGTTTAGCATATTTGAAAAGGGCGCCGCTGGTGGCTTTCAGGGAGGGGCGCATCCAGGCTTTTCTACGGATTTCCAGTTCCCCCTCCTCCACCAGCAGATCAATATGGTTTTTGCGGACATCAATGCGGATCCGGTCACCATCCTGAACCAGCGCAATGGTACCTCCATCAAAGGCTTCCGGAGTGATATGACCCACGACAAATCCGTGTGTTCCGCCTGAGAACCTGCCATCGGTGATCAGGGCGACATCTTTCCCCAGGCCGGCTCCCATAATGGCCGAGGTGGGTTTCAGCATTTCCGGCATGCCGGGCGCCCCGCGGGGGCCAACATACCGGATGACCACCACGTCGCCCACCTGAACTTTCCCGGAGGAAATTCCCGCAATCAGGTCCTGTTCCGTATCAAATACCCGGGCCGGACCCTCAAATTCGAGGCCTTCCTTCCCGGTGATCTTGGCAACGGAACCCAACCCGGCCAGGTTTCCCTTCAGGATCTGAAGGTGCCCGGTCTTCTTGACGGGATTGGAAAGGGGCCGGATCAGGTCCTGCTTTTCGAAGTCCAGGCCAGGAAGGGGTTCCAGATTTTCCCGTATCGATTTTCCAGTCACCGTCACGCAATCCCCATGAAGCAACCCCTCTTGCAGAAGGTATTTCATCACGGCCGGCATTCCCCCCCGGTGGTGGAGATCTTCCATCAGGTATTTTCCGCTGGGCTTCAGATCGGCCAGCACGGGCACCCGGTCGCTGATGCGCTGAAAATCTGAAAGGGTGAGTTGCAGTCCCGCTGCCCGGGCCATGGCGATCAGATGAAGCACCGCATTGGTGGATCCTCCCAGGGCCATCACGATCGTGATCGCGTTTTCAAAAGCGTCGGGAACCATGATGTCCCGAGGGCAGATATTATCGGAAAGCAGCCTTTTGATGGCTGCCCCGGCCTGTGCGCATTCCTTCCTTTTATCGGGAGAAAGGGCCGGATTGGAAGAGCTGTAAGGAAGCGACATCCCCAGGGCCTCAATGGCAGAGGCCATGGTATTGGCGGTGTACATCCCCCCGCAGGCTCCTGCTCCCGGGCAGCTGTGCTGGATGATCCCCAGGTATTCTTCCGGTCCGATCTGTCCGGCCAGTTTTTGACCCAGTGCTTCGAAAGCGGAAATAATATTCAGGTCCTGCCCCTTGTACCGGCCCGGGGCGATGGTCCCTCCGTAGATCATCAGGGAGGGCCGGTTCAGCCGGGCCATGGCGATCAGGGAGCCGGGCATGTTCTTGTCGCATCCCGGAATGGTGATCAGCCCGTCATAATACTGCGCTCCGCATACCGCCTCGATGGAATCGGCAATAATCTCCCTGGAGACCAGGGAATACCGCATCCCGTCCGTACCCATGCTGATCCCGTCGCTGACCCCGATCGTATTGAAAATAAGGCCCACCAGGCCGCTGTCCCAAACCCCCTTTCGTACCAGACCGGCAAGTTCATTGAGATGCATGTTGCAGGTATTGCCTTCGTAGCCCATACTGGCAATCCCCACCTGGGCTTTATCCAGATCCTTTTGGGTCAGGCCGATCCCGTAAAGCATCGCCTGGGCACCGGCCTGGGTGGGGTCCTGGGTGAGGGTCCTGCTGTATCTGTTGAGCTCGTTCATAGTTTTGGTCCGGACTTGAAAATCCTTAAAAATAAAAAGGCCTTCCCGGAGTCTGGAGGAAGGCGATCATGTCTGGATAAAAAGGTTGACCTGCTTACTGCATTCCTCCATGGGGCATGGAAATAATGACCAGGATAATCACCACCACCACGGATAGGACGGACCGGCAATCCCAAATCCATCTGTTGTTAAAGAAAAGCCTCACGGTAATTCGATTCAATTTAAGGAAAGGACAAATTTAAGCCCGAATTTAGATATAACACAACAAAAAAAGCTTTTTTTATAGTCCATTCAAATATTACCTCAAATTATTGATCTTTCTTAACCTAAAGGCCCTGGATGGTGATTTCCTCCCGGTCCCCGGCAACGGCCAGCGTCCAGACGCCGGGATGGGTTATGTCCAGAACCGGAGGGAGGGAAACGCCCCTGGGGCGGGAACCTGCTTTCCCGGATATCAGCTCCCGGACCCGGACGGGGGCTTCAAAACCATGGAATACCAGCAGGATGTGGCTGAACCGGGATGGGAAACTCCCTTCGGGCATCCCCAGATCCAGGGTCTTTGCAGCCGGGTCATACCGGATCAGCCTTTTCCAATATTGCCCTTGCTGATAGGAATATGAGGTCCCATCATCCTCGTAATACAAAAAAGAGCTGGAATCGGGCCCTTTCCAGACCTGGATTTCCAGGGTGCCATCCCCGGACTGCGCCGTGCTTTGGACCGGGTGCTGCATCGGGATGATGCTGCCTTCCCGTACAAAGACCGGCAGATCGCTTAACGGACTTTTTACCCAATAGGCATGTCCCCCCGAATAATGCTCCCCGGTGGACCTGCGGTACCAGCCCCCTTCGGGGAAATAGACCCGGACCGAATCCTGATCGCTTCTTTCCGGTGCCACCAACAGGGCATCCCCAAACATGAATTCATTCTGGTATTTGTAATTATAGATGCTGTCCTCAAGAGTATAATCGATCGCAAGTGTCCTGCTCACCGGCATTCCGGTCCTATGCGCTTCGTAGAAGGTACTGTACAGATAAGGGAGCAGCTCGTAACGCTGGTCAATAAATCCCCGCATGAGGTTTTCGTTTTCAAGTCCCCATTTCCAGGGCTCATGATAGGTATTCCCCTTGGCTGTATGATTTCGGAAAAGAGGGGTATACACCCCAAGGGACATCCACCGCACCATCAGTTGGGGGGAGGGGTTTCCGGTGAACCCGCCAACATCCATCCCGGCGAAAGCCTCCCCGGCGATTCCCATGGAATTCACCAGGCGCACCCCGGCCAGCATATGCGCATCCGTGGAATTGTTATCCCCGGTCCACATGGCCGAATACCGCTGGATCCCGCAATAAGCCGCCCGGTCCAGGATAAAGGGCCGCTCCCCCTGCAGGTGGGCTTTTGCCCCATTGAAGGTGGCCCGGGCCATTTCCAGCCCGTAAATATTATGCACGGCGGCAAGCGTCGCCCGGCTTCCGCTGTCCCCGAATTCGATCAGGTCTGGAACTCCTTTGCCCAGCGGGGAGGGTTCGTCCATGTCGTTCCAGAAGCCGGTGACTCCGTTGGAGGTCAGCACCGGGAATTTGCTCCCCCACCAGGCCCGGGTTTCCGACCGGGTGAAATCCGGGAAATAGCTCAGGCCCGGCCATACGGTCCCGGCGTAATTGGTTCCGTCCGGATAGGTGGAGAATTCATGGTTGCGGATTCCGTCCTCGTAAATAGGATATCCCTTTTCGATCTTCACCCCGGGATCCAGGATGGTCACCAGGTGGATCCCCATTCTTTTCAGGGAATCGGTCATTGCTTTAGGATCGGGGTAAGTTTCGGGGTTCCATGTGAATACCTTGTAATGGTCCATATAGTCGATGTCGCAGTACACCACATCGCAGGGGATGCTGTCCCTTCGGAAGGTGGTGGCCACATCCAGCAATTCCCTGCTGCTCATATAGCTGTACCGGCTTTGTTGGTATCCGAGGCTCCAAAGGGGCGGCATTTGAATATGCCCCGTGAGCCAGGTGAAATCCCTCAGGATGCTTCTGACATTGGAACCACCGAAAAAATAATAGTTCATTTCACCATCCGCCGAGCCAAAGAGATAATAGCGGTTATCGGAGGACACTCCAAAATCGAAAAAGGATTTATAGGTATTGTCGAAGAACAACCCGTAGCTGAGGGAATCGTGGATCCCGATATAGAAGGGCATGGTGGCATAGATCGGGTCCTGGTCGGTCCGGTATCCATAGGCATCCGTATTCCAGTCCACATAACTGCTCCCCCTGCGGTCGAGGTTGCCGGTTTTTTCCCCCAGACCGATAAAACGCTCTCCGGGAAATAATTTCCGGTAGGCGGTCACCTCCCTGCCCAGCCAACTTACCCCGAGGGCGGGATCATCCCCGCTGAGCATCCTGCCAGAAGGCGTGAAGAAACTGATCCGAAGAGGATTGCGGTTCGCCACCGCCACCAGGGAATCCGTAGACAGCACCACGGTGCTGTCGGATTCAGTCAGTTTCCACCGCGTTGGACCGGGTTGTTGCACCACGGCATAGGAAAAATCGGGAGCGAAATCGCCCCTCGTGATCCGGACCCGGATCACAGTGGAACTATAGACGGAGAGTTCCGCCCTCACACCGGCCGTTTGCAAAAACACCCCGTGATCGGTCCGGACCACCTGGAGCACCGGCCCGATCTGCTTACTGAGGATACTCCCCTGCCCCGAGGTGGTAAACCTCATTGCGCCGCAACAAAAAAGAGTGAAAATCAGTTTTGTAGGAAGGCTGATCCCGGAATTCATAAGGGTTACGATTTTCGTTTTACCGGCACAAGATACATATTTCTTTAAAATGTGTACTAAGTACACGTTTTAAATTTCAATTACCATTTAATTGATTATCAATTTGTTAATTGGGAGGGAAGGCTAAAGGCAGGAATCGATAATATGGCGCAGGGCCTTTTCCTTTTGGTTCAGCTGCTCCAGCAGGGTAAGTTGGTTTTTGGCCCTGACGAAATTATGTTCCGGATACCGGATGGGATAGTAAATATCGCTGTTCAAAAAGTCCGTCAGGAAACGGATTCCCTGCATGTACACCATGAATTGCCCGGCATAGAACAGCAGGTTCTTTTCGGTGGGGGTCAGGTCTTCCCCAAGTTCCGAGAGGTATCCTTTCATCAGGGCCTCATAATAGGGTTCCCGGATGACGATCCGGGAATAGTCCTGCTCTTCCTCCGATACCGGGCTGGTATAGGTCCGGACCATGTCCCCCAGGTCCGAAATGATCTTCCCCGGCATGAGGGTATCCAGGTCGATTACGCAAATCCCCTCAAAGGACTTTTCATCCAGCAGCACATTGTTGATCTTGGTGTCATGATGGACAAGCCGGTCCCTGAACTCCCGGTCCGTCTTCAACTGTTCGAACTGGACCGCAATGAAGGAATACCGGAGAAAAGATTCGGTGAGTTCCTCGGCATATTCCCTGCGTTCTTCCCGGGCATTGCGGATGGCATCCTGGAATGCGCTGTACCGCAGGGTTAGGTTGTGGAAATTGGGAATGGTCGGGCTGAAATCGTACAGGTCGATCCCGGAAAGCAGCCGGGTCAGCCTGCCGAACTGGGTAGCTGCCTCGAAAGCCTGCTTGGGGCTATCGGCCTGGTCCAGGGCTATGGAATGGGGGATAAACGGGACCAGCCTCCAGAATTCGTCCCTGGTCTCATAAAGGTCGCTTCCGTCCTGGGTCGGGATCGCGGCCAGAAATAAATATTTGGGAAAATGTTCCTTGAGGAAGGTGGCCGCCATCCTTTGGTTTCGGACGATGGTCCAGGGATCCGTAAACACCCGGGTGTTGATCCTTTGCAGCACATAATCCCTGTCCCCATGGATGTTCCTGAGGCGGACTGTGTTGTTGATGTGTCCGGATTCAAAACGTTGCAGCCGGAAATCTTCCTCCCTGAGGCCAAAGGCCTTTAGAATTCCAGGATGCGGGATCAGGTCCATAATCGGGAGGGATAAATTCCCTGCTGTACCAGCTTTTTAAAACTTTCTTCTACAACGGGAGCATCTTCCTTATAGGTCACTCCGAACCATTTGGCGGTTGTTGGAATTACGCGGACCCTTCCTTTCCCGGTCCCGATAAAAGCGTCCACTGCAATAGGAATGAAGAATTCTGCCTTGGGGTTATCGGCATTTCGGTCTACAAAATCAAGGAACTGGTCCAGGGCAAATCCGAAGAAAGCAGGGTGAAATCCCCAGAAATTCATGGAGACCGGGGTCCAGGAATCCAGCTTTCCTTCCCTGTCCCCATCTTCAAACACGATCCGACCTTCCCGGCGGTATATTTTGGTCCTTTCCGTGATGGATTTGAGGTACCCGTTCTGGTCCACCTCGCAAACCCCGCGGGAAACGGAGCCATGCTCGGATAAGGTATTGCCCAGCTCGTATCCCACCACGCTATAGAGGTCCCCACTGCAATCCCCCTTCAGGAAACGGGCCATTTTGTCAAAGGCCCCCTGCCCGTAATAATCGTCCGCGTTGATCACCGCGAAGGGCTCCTGAATCACCCGGCTTGCGCAAAGTACCGCATGCGCGGTTCCCCAGGGTTTGGTCCGGTCGGCAGGAACTTTCCTGCCGTCCATGAAATCATCCAGTTCCTGGGTCACATAATCGGTCCGGATCTTTCCCCGGAGCCTGGGCTCGAAGATCGAACGGAATTCTACCTCGAAGCTCTTTCGGACCACAAAGACCACCCGGGAGAATCCCGCAGCCCGGGCGTCAAAGATGGAATAGTCCATGATGGTTTCCCCACCCGGTCCGAATTTCTGGATCTGTTTCATGCTGCCATACCTGCTTGCCATCCCTGCGGCAAGCACTAATAAAGTGGATTCCATCTCAGGATCAGTTTAGGGGTTAATGAAGCAAAAATAATGCTGGTTGCCCTAAGTAAAAGAGGGAAGTTCACGAAAAAAATCAAAAACCGGCCAAAAGGTTTCTGCTTCCGCGATATTTTGGATAATTTCACAGGCTGCCGCTTTATCTGCTGCATCATTCAATCTAAAATCCATGAAGTTCCTAACCGCCCTGCTCTGCGCGGCCCTGATCGCGGGTTCCTGTCCCGCATCAGTTGCTCCTCCTGTTGAGCCCAATCTGGGCATCGTCCCTGCCCCGGCCATGGTGGAGCGCCTTGGCGGTTATTTCCTGCTAAACAAGGCCACCATCATCGAAGCCAGCGGCTTCGACGCCATGCATTGCGCCACCCTGCTGAACGATTATCTGGGCAAGGCTTTTGGGATCACCCTGCTGGTGAAAAATGAAAGCGCCATTCCCTTAAGGGCTCACGTGATCCGTTTTGACCTCAGAGCCAACACCACCCCACCGGAAGGATACCTGCTCCAATCCAGCCATAATGGGATCACCATCATCAGCAATGACGGGGCAGGATTGTTTTACGGGCTGCAGAGCCTCATGCAAATGACTGATGCTGCCTTCAAACCCCCGGTTCAGGGAGTGCCCCTCCAGGTGGAAGTTCCCTGTGCCAACATCCAGGACGCCCCCAGGTTTCCCTACCGGGGCATGCACCTGGACTGCGGCAGGCATTTCTTTTCTGTAGCCTTCATCAAGACTTACCTGGACCTGATGTCCCGCTACAAGCTCAATACTTTCCACTGGCACCTGACTGAGGACCAGGGATGGCGCATCGAGATCAAAAGGTATCCGCTGCTTACCACCGTGGGCTCCATCCGGAGCCAGACGGTGACCGGTCATGAGGGCAGCGCCAACCAGTTTGACGGGCAGTCTTACGGGGGATTCTACACCCAGGATGAGATCCGGGATATCGTCGATTATGCCCGTCTCCGGTATATCACGGTCATCCCCGAAATCGAAATGCCCGGCCATTCCCTTGCCGCACTTGCCGCCTATCCTTACCTGGGATGCACCGGGGGCCCCTATGCGGTCGGTACCCACTGGGGTGTTTTCCCGGACGTATTCTGTCCTTCCGGGGATTCCACCTTCGTCTTTTTGGAAAACGTGCTGACCGAAGTGATGCAGCTTTTTCCCAGCCACTATATTCATATCGGCGGGGACGAGTGCCCCAAGATCCGGTGGGAGCATGATCCCAGGGATATCGCCCTGATGAAATCGCTGGGCGATACCTCCGCCGACCAGTTGCAGAGCTATTTTATTGAAAGGATCGAAAAGTTTCTCAATGCCCATGGCAGGGACATCATCGGCTGGGATGAGATCCTGGAAGGGGGCCTTGCCCAAAATGCCACGGTGATGAGCTGGAGGGGAGAGGCCGGAGGCATCGCTGCCGCGGAACTCCACCACAAGGTGATCATGACCCCTGGCAACTGGCTTTATTTTGACAAGGGGCAGGGAAATCCGGCCACCGAACCGCTCAATATCGGGGGCTATCTTCCCCTGAGCAAAGTGTATTCCTACGACCCCGTGCCAGCGGTACTTCCGGACTCAGAAAAGAAATACATCCTCGGGGCACAGGCTAATTTATGGTCCGAATATATCCCCAGCCCGGAAAAGGCCGAATACATGATCCTGCCCCGCATGCTGGCACTTGCCGAGATCGACTGGACTCCTCTGGATAAAAAAAATTATGGCGATTTCCTGCAGCGGCTCCCAGGGCAACTTGCCTGGATGGACCGGCAGGGATACCATTTCCGGATCCCGGAACCCCAGGGCCTTTCGGATTCCGTCACCACCCAGGACCGGATCCTGGTGAAACTCACACCTCCCCTGGCCGGAACCCGGATTTTCTATAGCCTGGACAGCGCTGCGACCGTAACCTCCCCCCTCTATAGCGGTCCGATCACCCTTTCCCTCCAGGTGAACAAGCCGGATACCCTGAATGTGGTGGAAGTCTCCCCTGCCGGCAATACCAGCGTTGATTACAGGGCGGTCTATTTGCGCCAGGAAAATCAGAAAGCAAAACCAGGAGCCCATCCGGCAACCGCACTTTATTTAAAAAGCAGTCCGGGAAAAAGCAGGGGTATTTCCTTGGTTGAACGGTCCAACTCATCCCCTAAAAGTCTTGTGCCGCGACCCTGAACTCCCTGATTTTTCCCGGATCCGGATAGACCGGCTGGCAGTTCCTGAGCTCACTGGGAAAAAAATCAGCCTGGATGTGCTCCGTCTGGACCTGCTCCACCCCCTTCTTTCCGGCAATAAATGGTTCAAATTAAGATACTGGATCCAGGAAGCCAGGCTCTTGGGAAAGGAAATCCTGCTCAGTTTTGGAGGGGCCTATTCCAATCACCTGGTCGCCCTTGCGGTGGCCGGAAAAATAGAGGGCCTTCAAACGGTGGGCGTGGTGCGGGGTGAAAGAACCGGGCCACTCCCTTCTACTCTGTCCCGGGCCGAAAATTACGGGATGATCCTTCGGTTTGTTTCCAGGACCGGATTTTCCCAAAGCCTGGAGGAACCCCATCAATGGCTCAGGGATTATCCGGATGCCTTCATCATCCCTCAGGGGGGATGGGGTCCCCCGGGTGCCCGCGGAGCCGCCGGTATTCTGGATCCCCAATCCTGGCCTGGGCTTCCCGGTATGGCAATGGACTTTGGGGGATATTCCCATATCGCCGTGGCTGCGGGAACCGGGACCACCGCCGCAGGTTTGCTGAATGGTTCTGAACCGGACCAGACGATCGTCGCCTTTCCCGTCATGAAGCACGAAAACCGGCTCTTGGATCCCATCCGGACCCTGGTCCCTGATCCCATGAAATTCGGCCGGCTCCGGTTGTTTTCCGGGTATGCTTTCGGGGGATTTGCGGTCCGGAGTCCGGACTTGTTGGCATTCATGAACTGGTTCCATTCCGAGTACCGGATTCCTACCGATTTCGTGTATACCGGAAAGTTGTTCTTCGGATTGCTGAATCAGATACGCCGGGGCTCTTTTCCACCAGGAAGCAGGATTCTCGCCATACACACAGGTGGGCTCCAGGGCAACCATTCCCTTCCCCCGGGGAGTTTGACCTTTTAATATATCTTTGCTCCGTTTTCATCAGTTTCTTCCCTTCATGCCGATTTATTGCCCCTTCCATTTGTTGCGCAGGCTCCTGCCGGCATGCTTCCTGACGCTGATGGTTCAGGCCACCGGCTGGGGCCAGGACACCCTGCCCCATATCGGGGTGATGGAATCTGCCGGCGCCAACCGGATCAGCTGGATTTCCCCCTATAAAGGCATCCACACCATCGGAGTCCAGCGTTCCGCCGACAGCCTGTATAATTATTCCACTATTGGTTATGTGAAGGAGCCCGGACTGAAAGAAAATGGCTTTGAGGACCGCCATTTCGGGATGGGCCGGAATTTTTACCGGCTTTATATCGAATTTCCGGAAGGAAAACTGGTTTATAGCCGGCCGACCCTCATTATTGACAGCCCGATGGTAGCCGTTTCCATTTCCCCCACGGCATCCCCGATGGCCCCGCCCGCTCCGGCTGGGGGAAGGACCAGTGTTCCTGCAAAAAAGAAGGTTATTCCCTATGCGCCCTCCCTCTATGTCTACACCAACCAGGAAGGAAATGTCAACATCAGCATTTCCAGGTCCCAGACAGACCATTACAGCCTGAAATTCTTCGATACCAGCGGAGTGAATATTTTCTCCGTTCCTTCCATCTCTCAGAATTTCCTAATCCTGGACAAATCCAATTTTCTGCATTCCGGCTGGTTCAATTTCGAACTGTACGACAATGACAAGCTGAAGCAGAAATGGAAACTTTTTATCCCCGACCTGAAGGAAAAATAGAGCAAGGAACCAATGGGGTTTGGACCATTGACTTCGGGATCAGCAGAATATTGAGCGAAAGGAAAAGAATATTTTGGTTTTCAAAAATTTAATGGAATTCAAAGGAGGATGAGACGGATGTTTAAAAAACAAAACTCAATTCTGATTTAACAAAAATATGGGCCAATCCCTTTATATCTTCAAAAAACTGGTTCGATTTAAGTCTTGTCGGGCCTCGGTTCGGACCCCAAAAACCTCACCGAAGGCTTTGCGAATCCTGCCCCTGACCTCTTGCAACAAAACGGGCCTGCCCAATTCCTTTTCCATGGAAGTGACCTGCTTGTCTGAGATACCGCAGGGAATAATCCCACTGAAATAACTCAGGTCCGTATTGACGTTGAGAGCGAAACCATGCATGGTGATCCACCGGCTGCAACGGACCCCCATGGCGCAGATTTTCCTTGCCTTTGCCTTATCCTGCGGGTCCAGCCACACGCCGGTTTCCCCTGAGGACCGGTCCCCGGTAATCCCATAGGGAGCAATCGCCCGGATGATGGTTTCCTCCAGGCTGCGGAGATAATAGCCGATGTCGGGCCGAAACCGTTCCAGGTCGAGGATGGGATAACCCACGATTTGCCCGGGCCCATGGTAGGTGATATCCCCTCCCCGGTTGGTCTCCACGAATTCAATGCCGCGGTCCCTGAGCTGGACCGGGGTAGCCAAAAGATGTTCCGCCTTCCCGCTCTTACCCAGGGTATAAACGGGGGTATGTTCGCAAAAGATCAGGTAATGGTTGGTGGAAAATCCGGCAAACTGCTGAGGATCCAGCCTTTTTTGCTCCTTGATCCGGAGGTTTTCCTGCAACAGCTGCTCCTGTATTTCCCAGGCCTTCCGGTACCCGATCAATCCCAGGTCCAGGACCGTCACCTCCTGCTGGGATTCCGGTGTTTCCATACCCCGAAGTTAATCCATAACCCAAAATCCCAGGGCAGGTTCCCTGGGATTTGAAGTAATTTTGGCAACCTGCCCCACCCCGGAGGACTGGAAAGCAGGAACCCCGTCCGGGACCTGTTTTCAGGCCGGAATGGCTCAGTTTTAACAAGAAATAAAGAATGGATGAACTCCCCGAATCCGAAGATCACGAATCCGAAGATCCCGAATTAGGGGAACCCGGATCCGGGGACCTCTTCGAGCGGATGAATTTCGTGGTGGACCGTCACCAGGAACCCCTCCGGATCGACAAATACCTCGTCACCCGGATGGCCCATGCATCCCGGAACAAAATCCAGCAGGCCGCGGAGTCCTCCCTGATCCGGGTCAATGACCAGCCTGTCCCTTCCAATTACCGGGTCAGGCCGGGGGACCATATCATCCTGTTCACCACCCGCGCCCCGGACCTCACCGAAATCACCCCGGAACCCATTCCACTGGATATCGTTTTCGAGGACCAGGACCTGGTGGTGATCAACAAGCCCGCGGGCATGGTGGTCCACCCCGGAAGCGGAAACTATACTGGAACTCTGGTCCATGGCCTGGCTTATCACCTATATGGAGCCCATCCGGAAAAAACCGGGGTGCCCAGGTTCGGTCTGGTGCATCGTATCGACAAGAACACGAGTGGGTTGCTGGTTGCTGCCAAAACCGCTTCCGCCCTGAATGATCTGGCCGGACAGTTCTTCGACCACAAGGTCAACCGGGAATATCAGGCCCTGGTCTGGGGAGATATGGAGCAACAGGAAGGTACCATCCAGGGCAATGTGGGTAGGCACCTGCGGTTTCGAAAAATTATGGATGTCTATCCAGACGGGGAACATGGAAAGCCGGCCACCACCCATTACCGGGTCCTGGAACGGTTCGGTTATACGACGCTTTTGGCCTGCCGTCTGGAGACCGGAAGAACCCACCAGATCCGGGTGCACATGCAGCACGTGGGCCATCCCCTCTTCAATGATGCCACCTATGGAGGGGACCGGATCGTGAAAGGGACTGTTTTTACCAAATACCGGCAGTTCGTGGAAAATTGTTTCGCCCTGATACCCCGTCAGGCATTGCACGCAAGGACCCTGGGCTTCATCCATCCCGGGACGGGTAAAGCGGTCCATTTCGAGGCGCCGCTGCCCGAGGATTTTCAACTGGTCCTGGAAAAATGGCGCGGCTATGGCCGGCGGAATGAATCCGGAGAAAGTCGGGCTGGTAAATGTTGAGGTTGCATCAGGACGCAACCGGGTGCCCAGGGGGATTTCCCTTTTCCCGGTGACGCAAATAAAATTCCCCTCCGATTACAAAGGCGATATCAACAAAGGAAAGGGCGCTGGTGGTGGCACTTGGTTTTG
>DATKSX010000095.1:0-4849 GCA_035531415.1 Chitinophagaceae bacterium | reverse complement strand
AGAATGTTAACTTTGCCGCCCGGTGAAAATACCTGAACATAAATTCCGCGAAGAGATTGGAAGGCGAAAGACCTTTGCGATCATTTCCCATCCTGATGCCGGCAAAACGACCCTTACGGAAAAGTTCCTGCTTTTCGGCGGAGCCATCCAGACTGCAGGTGCCGTGAAATCCAATAAGATCAAGAAATTTGCCACCTCCGACTTCATGGAGATCGAAAGACAGCGGGGCATCTCGGTGGCCACCTCCGTGATGACCTTCGAATACCGGGGCTGCCTGATCAACCTGCTGGATACCCCCGGCCATAAGGATTTTGCCGAGGATACTTTCCGAACCCTGACGGCGGTGGATAGCGTGATCCTGGTCGTGGATTGTGTTAAGGGAGTGGAAGAGCAGACCGGGAAATTGATGGAGGTATGCCGGATGAGGGATACCCCGGTGATCATTTTCGTCAACAAGCTGGACCGGGATGGCAAAGACCCCTTTGACCTGCTCGATGAACTTGAAACCCGGCTTTCCATCCAGGTCCGACCCCTGAGCTGGCCGATTAACATGGGCCGCGAATTCAGGGGGGTATATAACCTGTACCGCAAAAGTCTGTTGCTGTTCCAGCCCAATAAGAAGGCAGAAGAGGATGACACCATCGCCATTGCGAACCTGGGATCAGATAGCAGGCTCCCGTCCCTGCTGGAGGAAAGGGATCTTTCCCAGCTGATCCGGGACGTGGAACTGATCGAAGGGGTCTATGACCCATTCGATCCCCAGCCCTACCGGGAGGGCCTGGTTGCCCCCGTTTTCTTCGGGAGCGCGGTTAACAATTTCGGGGTGAAAGAGCTCCTGGACAGTTTTGTGGAGATCGCGCCTTCCCCGCTGAGCAGGGTTACCACAACCCGTTCGGTGGACCCAGAAGAGGACCGTTTCAGCGGCTTCGTTTTCAAGATCCACGCAAACCTGGATCCCAGGCACAGGGACCGCATTGCCTTCATGAGGGTCTGTTCCGGCATCTTCGAAAGGAACCATTTTTATCATCATGTGCGGCTTGAAAAAGAGATCCGTTTCAGCAACCCCTACAGTTTCCTGGCCCGGGAAAAAAGCGTGGTGGATGATGCTTTTCCGGGAGATGTGGTGGGTCTTTTTGATACCGGAAATTTCAAGATCGGGGATACGCTGACCGAAGGGGAGGATTTTTATTTCACCGGGATTCCCAGCTTTTCACCGGAAATATTCAAGGAGCTGGTCAATACCGATCCCATGAAGACCAAACAGCTGGAAAAGGGGATCAGGCAGCTTACGGATGAGGGGGTTGCCCAATTGTTCACCCAGCATGGGGGGAACCGCAAGATCATCGGGTGCGTCGGAGAGTTGCAATTCGAGGTGATCCAGTACCGTCTTTTGCAGGAATACGGAGCCTCCTGCAAATTCAATACCCTGCCCTTCGTCAAAGCCTGCTGGATCACTTCATCGGACCCGGCCCTGCTGGAGGACTTTATCCGTTTCCGCCAGGCCAATATCGTAGAGGACAAGGACGGTCAGCCGGTATACCTGGCCCAGTCCCAATGGTACCTCGACACCGAAAGGACCAACCATCCCCAGCTGGATTTCCAGTTCGCTTCCGAGATCCACGCCACCTGAATCAGGCCGGAGCCTCCAGCTCCACCACCAGGTCCTCCTGCTGTACCATGGTCCCTGCAGGAAGGTGGATTGATTTAACCCGTCCTGGCTGGGACGCAGTTACCGTAGTTTCCATCTTCATCGCTTCGATCAGAAACAAAGGCGTTCCGGGCTGAACCAGACTTCCCTGGGTGACCAGGATGGAAGAAAGTTTTCCCTGGAGCGGGGCTCCGATATGGATCCCAGGCCTGGTAGCTTTCTGGTGAACCGGCTTGCTGGACTTGAAAGCACGGTCCCGGACCCGGACCGTGCGGTTATATCCGTTCAGTTCGAACGATACCATGCACATCCCGGAATCATCCGGGGGCAGGGCGTAAAGGAGCTTGACAATGATTGTTTTGCCCTGGCTCAGGGGAATGAGGATCTCCTGGCCGTTCTTCATCGGATAGAAGAATGCGGGGGTGGGAATGGCCGATACCTCCCCGAATTCCCGGAGATGGTTTCGGTAGGACTCGAAGACCTTCGGGAACATGCTGTAGGAAAGGAAATCCAGGAAATCGGTGTCCGGGAATCTTTTTTGAAACAGGAAGAATTCCTGGTCGAAATCGACCGGAGGAAGCTGCGCAGGGGGGGGCTCGTTACCGGCCTCCCCTGCCAGGACGATTTCCTTCAGCCGCTGCGGAAAACCCCCGTAGGGAATGCCGATTTCTCCCCGGAAAAACCCCTTGACGGATTCCGGGAAGGAGAGGTTGCGGGTTGGGTCCATCACATCTTCCTCGCTCAGGCCGTTGGCCGTCATAAACAGGGCCATATCCCCAACGACCTTGGAACTCGGGGTCACTTTGACCAGGTCTCCAAAAAGCCGGTTGACCACCGCATAATTTTGTTTGATCAGATCCAATTTATCGCCCAGTCCAAGGGATTCCGCCTGGAGGCGCAGATTCGAATACTGGCCGCCCGGCATTTCATGGATATACACTTCAGCTGTGCTGGCTTTAAGGTCGGATTCGAAGGGATAATAATATTCCCGGATATCCTCCCAATATGAAGCATAGGCATTCAGGGTATTGAGGTCCATGCCCGTGGAGCGTTCGTGATTCTGGAGGATGGCCACCATGGAATTCAGGTTGGGCTGTGAAGTAAGCCCGCTCAAAGACGCAATGGCGCAATCGATCACGTCCACGCCGGCTTCAATCCCTTTGAGGTAAGTGGCTGCCTGGACTCCGGCAGTATCGTGGGTATGCAGGACGATGGGAATGGACAAATGTTTCTTCAGGTTGCTTACCAGCAGGAAGGCGGCATCAGGCTTCAAAAGGCCGCTCATATCCTTGATCGCAAGCAGGTGAGCTCCCCCGTCTTCCATCTTACGGGCCAGATCGAGGTAATACTGCAGGCTGTACTTGGTTCTGGAAGGGTCCTGGATATCCCCGGTGTAACAGATGGCGGCCTCCGCCAGGGCTTCCGTGTTCCTGCTGATGAACCGGATGCTGGGCAAAAGGGCCTCGGGCCAGTTCAGGGAATCAAAAACCCGGAACACATCGATCCCGGTTTCGGCGGCCTTTTCTATGAACATTTCCACCAGGTTCTGGGGATAGGCGGAATAACCTACCGCGTTGGAGCCCCGCAGCAGCATTTGCAACAGGGTATGGGGCATCGCTTCCCGGATTCTCTTCAGTCGTTCCCAGGGGGATTCGTGGAGGAACCTCATTGCCGAATCAAACGTTGCCCCTCCCCACATTTCCATGGAAAAGACCCGCGGATTCTGTTTCGCGTATCCTTCAGCGACGGCAAGTATATCGCGGGTCCGGACCCGGGTCGCCAGCAGGGACTGGTGTGCGTCCCGAAACGTGGTGTCGGTGATCTGGACGGATTTTTCATTTTGCAGCCAGGTCAAAAATCCTTTTCTGCCCAGCTTTTCCAGCCGGGTCCTGGTTCCTGGCGGGAAGGGTCCGTACCGGTCATAGGCAGGGATCCTGGGAAGCCTAAACTTCCGGTTCGGATCCGGAGTTGGAATGTCCGGGTGCCCGTTGATCCGGATATGGGCAAGATATAGCAGGGTCCGGGTGCCCTGGTCCTGGGGTTTTTTGAACCGGAACAGTTCGGGATGCTTTTCAATAAAGTCCACCGTGCAATTGCCCTTTCGAAAAATCTCATGGGTGATCACATTTTCCAAAAACCGGATATTGGTGTTCACCCCACGGATCCGGAACTCCCGCAGGGTCCGGTGCAGGCGCTGGGAGGCGCCGGAAAGGGTCCTGCCCCAGGCGGTGACCTTCACCAGAAGGGAGTCGAAGAAAGGTGAGATTTTAACACCCGAATAGCTGCTCCCTTCATCCAGCCGGATCCCGAAACCTCCCGCGTTGCGGTACGCGATCACCGTGCCGTAATCGGGAGTGAACCCGTTTTCAGGGTCCTCCGTAGTGATCCTGCACTGGATCGCAAACCCGTTGAGATGCACGTCCTGCTGGTCATGAATGAAAATTTCCGGATCCGAAAGGCGGTGCCCCTTGGTGATCAGGATCTGAGAGCGGACGATGTCGATTCCGGTCACCTCTTCCGTGATCGTGTGTTCCACCTGGATGCGGGGATTCACCTCGATGAAATAGATTTTGTTTTGGGCATCCACCAGGAACTCCACGGTGCCCACGTTGTTGAAGTTCACCTTTCGGGCGATGCGCAGGGCATATTCATACAGCTTTTCTCGGACCTCGCCGGGCAGGTTTGGACTTGGGGCCACCTCCACCACTTTCTGAAACCGGCGTTGCACCGAACAATCCCTTTCAAATAGGTGGACGATATTGCCATAATTGTCCCCCATGAGCTGCACCTCAATATGTTTGGGGCTCTCAATGAATTTTTCAAAAAAAATCCGGTCGTCCCCGAATGCTTTGGCCGCTTCACTCCGGGCCTCCAGGAACGCCTTACGGAATTCTGACCGGGCCCGGACCACCCGCATGCCCCTTCCTCCGCCTCCGGCGGCAGCTTTCAGCATTACCGGGTAACCGATCCGGGTTGCCTCCTCTTCCGCGGCCTGGGGATCGTCCAGGGGCATCCAGCTTCCTTCGATGAGGGGGATGCCGGTCGCCAGCGCGATCGCCCTTGCCGCCACCTTGTCGCCCAGCTGGGCCATTACTTCCGGTTCGGGCCCCACGAACAACAGACCCGCATCCTTGCACCGTTGAGCGAAAAGCACATTCTCGCTTAAAAACCCATAGCCGGGATGGATCGCATCCACCTTAT
>DATKSX010000094.1:0-5766 GCA_035531415.1 Chitinophagaceae bacterium | reverse complement strand
AGGGGCTGTTAGAAAACAGCCCCCATGATTAATAAGTTAACCATATCCTATGAAAAACCGTAACAAAGATAGTTTACAGCCTTACCTGGACGGGTGGAATTTGGTGAACGTAGTAAAATTGTCCGGGAACGCTGCATTTTTGACCGTAAGCGAAATGGAGGGGATAAAATACCCAAGGTGGGAAGGAAATTATTCCTGGTTTTTCAAAGGGTCCCTTGGAGTTCCCGGAACAGAAAACTCTTCTCCCCACCCTATTATTGCAGAAATCCGGATTCCAGCACTGAAATTGTTCTATAATAACCGAAAGGATGCAGGATTTATTCCCAATCCTTGAAAACCAATAGATTGATGAAAAAATATGAAGGTCCTGGTTGTCCCGAGGGGAAGATCCTTCCCAGGGATGGCGGGTATACGGTCCAATTCGAAAGGCTGCTGCCCCATCCCCCTGAAAAGGTCTGGGGGGCCCTGACCGTAACAGAAAACCTGGCCCTTTGGCTGGGGGAAATGGAAATAGATCTGCGTCAGGGAGGCAGAATCCGGATCCGGTTTCCCCATTCCCAGGATGAGGTCCTCGGTGAAATCACCGCCCTGGTCCCAGGAGCATTGCTGGAATATACCTGGGAAAGCAGGGAAACCAGAGCCAGCCTGGTGCGCTGGGAGCTGACCCAGCAGGAAGGGGACCATTGCAGGCTGCTGCTCCGGCACACCGCAGCAGGTGCAGTGAAGCCCTCCCTATGTTCGGGCTGGCATGTTCACCTGGGCCTTCTGGCCGATATGCTGGAGGAAGTTCCCGACCTGTTCCGGTGGCCCGGGGAAGCTTGGGAGGAATGGGACCGGTATTATGCTCAAAAACTTGCAGGTTGAAATGGGTCTCATCCGGATTGAAGGCACCGGTCCGGTCCCCCTCCCATTATCTCTGAAAAAAGACAAAGCCGCTGTTTACCTTTGCATCCGGTAAGCAACGGCGTTAAACTGTTCTTGCTGTAGGAGAAGGATTCGAACCTTCACGAAGCGGTTAGCCGCAGCACAAAAGAATCTTAGTGGTCAACCCATTATGCTGTGTTTATCCCGTGCTCTTCACCCCCGAGACAAGGGGGCATGTCTGCCAGTTCCATCACCCCACAAGGTGGATTGCTTTTTAAGAACTGATGCAAATCTAATCAGATAGGATATTTTTTGCAAATTTTTTAAGATAAAATTTTGAAATTTCATTTTTTTTTAAAAAATTGCAGAATCATTTAACAATTATCGAAAAACAACAAATCTGATGGCTCCCAATTTGAATATCGACAAACTAGACCTGCAGATCATCAATGAGATGATGCACAATGCAGAGATCTCCTATGCCGACCTGGGTAAGAAGCTGTATGTATCTGGGGGGACCATTCATGTCCGCATGAAAAAGCTTCAGGAACTGGGCGTCGTCCGGGGCACCAAGCTTCAGGTGGATCTCAAACTGGTCGGATATGATGTCATTGCCTTTATCGGAATATACCTGGAAAAGAGCTCCCTGTATGATTCCGTGGCCAAAGAACTGAAGAAGATCCCCGAGATTGTCCGGCTCAATTATACCACAGGCAATTACAGCATTTTCGCCGAGATCGTATGCAAGGATATCGAACAACTCCGCAGGGTGCTCCATGACGAACTCCAAAAAGTCAAGGGGATCGAGCGCACAGAGACCTTCATCTCCATGGAGGAGGCTTTCAACCGGAGCATCAATATCACCGAATTATAGCCTTTAAAGGGAAAGAGTCTGTCCTCCGTCCACGGGGATGCTGGCACCGTTCACGAAGGAAGCCGCCGGGGTCGCCAGGAAAGCCACCATCGCGGCAATTTCCTCCGGCTCGGCGAACCGGCCCGCAGGGATTTTCTTAATCCATTGATCCTCAATATCCTTTTGATTCATTTGCTGTTTTTCAGCCAGTTGGGCCAGTAAGGATTTCAGGCGTGCCGTCCGGGTAGACCCGGGAAGGACATTATTCACCGTGATTCCCAGGTGGGCTACCTCTCCGGCCAGGGTCTTGGACCAGGCAGCCACTGCCCAGCGGGTGGTGTTGGATACCCCCAGATTGGGGATCGGTGCCTTGACCGAGGTGGAAAGGATATTGATGATCCTTCCGTATCCGGCCTTTTTCATTCCGGGCAGCACGGCCCGGGTGATGATGTGGTTGCAAATCAGGTGCTGGCGGAAGGCATCGAGGAATTGCTCCTCCTCCGCCCCGGAGACCGGTCCCGGGCCTGGGCCGCCCGTATTGTTCACCAGGATATGAACCTCATGCGCCTTCAGGTATTGCCCGGCAACGGCCCTTACTTCCTCCGGTCTGCTGAAATCCGCTACCAGAAAACCATGGGTCCGGCCTTCCCCGGGCTGCAAAAAGGTAAGGGCTTTTTGAAGGGCGGGGCCATTGCGGGCCAGCAGGGTGCAACTCGCCCCCAGCCTGGAGATTTCGACCGCGCAGGCCAGGCCGATACCCTGGCTGCTGCCGCATACCAGGGCGCTTTTTCCAGCAAGGGAAAGGTCCATGGGAAGGATTTGCACAATATTACAAACAGCCGCCGGGTTAAAGAAAAATAAGGGGCCGGAAGCAATTTTGCCTAAATTTGCAGTTTACCCTTTTTACAATTTCATGGAATATAATACTGCCCGGAACCAGCTGATCATGCGGGAATATGGCCGCAACATCCAGAAGATGATCGAATACCTGCTGACCATTGAGGATCCCGAGGTACGCCAGCGCAATGCGATGTCCGTTATCGAACTGATGGGCATCCTCAACCCCCACCTGAGAAACGTGGAGGATTTCAGGCACAAACTCTGGGACCACCTGTTCCTGGTCTCTGATTTCAAGCTTCAGGTGGAATCCCCATATCCCATTCCCACCCGGGAGACCCTGAAGAACGACCCCGATCCCCTTCCCTATCCCAAATATCATCCCCGCCACAAGCACCTGGGCCGGAACATCGAAATGATCATCGACCGGGCACTTTCCGAAACGGATCCGGAGAAAAAGGAAGGATTCACCCAGACCATCGGCAACTACATGAAGCTTGCTTATACCAACTGGCATAAGGAGAACGTGCACGATGATATGATCAAGAACGAGCTTGCAGCGATCACGGACAACCAGCTGATCTATCAAAGCACCTATACTTCCAGCCCCTTCGTACCGGAAAATAATACCTTCAGGCCCTTCAAGCGCAGGCCCTTCCAGCCCAGGCCAAGTGGCAACGGCAACGGCAATAACATCAGCAAGCCGTACGGCAACAAGAACCCCAACTTCAAGCACAACAAATTCAACAAAAATAGGAGCAAGTGACTTCTGCTTTTGAAGTGAGGGGCGGCAGCCAGCTTCATGGAGAAATCATTCCGCAGGGAGCCAAGAACGAAGCCCTTCAGGTGATCTGTGCGACCCTGCTTACCCCCGAAAAGGTCACCATCACCAATATCCCGGATATCCTGGACGTAAACCTGCTGATCGACCTGCTCTCCGAAATGGGAGTCAGGACCGGGCGTTCCTCCAGGGACACCTGCAGCTTCCAGGCAGAGCAGATCGATTTCGATTATTTCGCCACCCCGGAGTTCAGGAAAAAATCGGGCAGACTCCGCGGGGCGGTGATGATCGCCGGCCCCCTGCTGGCCCGGTTCGGGAAAGCCTATATCCCCAGCCCCGGCGGCGACAAGATTGGCCGCAGGAGGCTGGATACCCATATTTCAGGTTTCGCCTCCCTCGGGGCCCGGTTCACCCAGGACAGCACAGATCATTTCTTCCGCCTGGAATGCCCCCGTCTGAAAGGATGCACCATGCTGCTGGACGAACCCTCCGTGACTGGAACGGCCAACCTGGTGATGGCTGCTGTCCTCGCCCAGGGCAGGACCATCCTTTATAATGCCGCCTGCGAGCCTTATATCCAGCAACTTTGCCACATGCTCAACCGGATGGGAGCCCGCATCAGCGGGATCAGTTCCAACCTCCTGTTGATTGAAGGGGTGGACCGGCTCGGGGGCTGCAGCCACCGGCTGCTGCCCGATATGATCGAGATCGGTTCCTTCATCGGGCTTGCCGCAATGACCCAGAGCGACCTGACCATCAAGGATGCCGGGATTTCCCATCTGGGGGTCATCCCGGACAAGTTCCGCCAGCTCGGCATCCGGATGGAATTTCTGGG
Source organism: Chitinophagaceae bacterium (assembly GCA_035531415.1). GTDB lineage: Bacteria > Bacteroidota > Bacteroidia > Chitinophagales > Chitinophagaceae > JANWKA01. Next base: position 1,596 of record DATKSX010000094.1, on the reverse strand, counting down.
AGACGATATTCATATCCCGGCACAGGAAAGCTATGAGATCCAGACCTTCATGGATGGGTCGATCATGACCATTTACGACCATCCCTGGCCTGGTTTCACCCCCGACCTGCTGAGCATCGTGCTGGTGGTGGCCACCCAGGCCCGGGGAAGTGTCCTGGTGCACCAGAAAATGTTTGAAAGCCGGCTATTCTTCGTGGATAAGCTCATCGACATGGGTGCCCAGATCATCCTTTGCGACCCCCACCGGGCCGCGGTGATCGGAATCAACCGGCGGTACCGGCTCCGGGGGATCACCATGTCTTCGCCGGATATCCGCGCGGGGGTGGCCCTGCTCATCGCCGCCCTGAGCGCCGAAGGAAAAAGCGTAATCCAGAACATCGACCAGATTGACCGGGGATACCAGTATATTGACCAACGCCTGGGCAGGCTCGGAGCTCAGATCACCCGGATCTAGAATCCTATCCCAAATTCTTGAAAAAGCCACTGATCATCATCACCGCCCCTTCGGGCTCAGGCAAAACCACCATCGCCCGCCACCTGCTTTCCGTGGACCAGCGGCTGGAGTTCTCCGTTTCAGCATGCACCCGGCCGCCCCGTCCTACCGAAAAGGAAGGAAGGGATTATTATTTCATGAGCCCGGAAACGTTCCGCAAAAAAATTGAGGAAGGAGCCTTTGCCGAATACGAGATGGTCTATGCGGACAAATATTATGGAACCCCGCTGGCCGGGCTGGAGCGGATCTGGAACTCGGGAAAAGTTCCGCTGCTGGATATCGACATCCAGGGCGCCCGCTCCCTGAAAAAAAGATACGGCGCCGACTGCCACACCATTTTCATCAAGCTTTCCTCCTCCGCTCTTCGGGAAGCCCGGCTCCGGTCCAGGGGCACGGAAACCCCGGAGATGCTCCGGGAACGGATCAACCGTAAGGCGGAGCAGGAAGTATCTGAAAAGGAATTCGACCGGGTCCTGGTCAATGACGACCTGGACCATGCAAAAAAGGCGGCGGAAGGGATGGTGGATGATTTTCTCCGGGAACATGCCAGCGGAACCTGGGCATCCCCGAATTACTGACAAAAACCAAAACCCATGAACAGAAATCTTCCCCTGATTGGCTTGAGCGCCCTGGTGCTGATCCCCTCCCTCCTGGTCGCACAGACCCCTTCCGGGAGACTGTTCGGATTCCGGGATTCTGATACGGCCGCCCAATTCAGCCTGGAACGGCGTTTCGATGCCAATCTCCGGCCGGAAGACCAGGACCGGTGGATGAAAAGACTGAGCGCTTATCCCCATAACGTAGGGTCCGCCTATGACTTTTCCAACGCCCTGTATATCGATTCCCTTTATAAAAGCTGGGGATTTGAAAGCCATATCGAGACCTTCGATGTTTTATATCCCACCCCCCTGGTCCGCAAGCTGGAAATGATTTCCCCAAAACCTTTTGAGGCCATCCTGAAGGAAATCCCCGTACCCGGAGATCCGACAAGCAGCCAAACCGATTTACAGCTTCCAACCTATAATATCTAGGCAATTCTATATACTTTGTGGGAGTATACTTTCCCGCTTCATTGCCCGGCGTAACCGCCGCTGCTTCACGGG
>DATKSX010000093.1:0-3416 GCA_035531415.1 Chitinophagaceae bacterium | reverse complement strand
CTTTGGCAGATCTGCTGGTGACCTCCGTGGGGCATAAACCAGGGAGGAAATCCCAGGAAGACCCTTCCGTTTTCCCGCAAAAGCCCCGGCAGGTAACCCATGATCCTTTCCTGGTCCGGAATATGCTCGATGGCATCCTTAAGCAGGATCAGATCGAAATAACCCCGGAACTCCCCCAGGAAGTCCAGGTCATAAATGTTTTTGGAGATCAGCCGAAGCCTTCCGGTGTCCCGAAACCCTCCCAAGTAGGTTTCAGCAAGGGCGATTCGGGCAGGCTCAAGGTCCACTCCCACGCAACTGCATCCCCGTTCCAGGAAAGGTTGGAGCACCCCTCCTTCTCCGCAGCCTATTTCCATCACCCGCATTCCGGGATGGATGGCAAAGGTTTCCTCGATGAAGGGAATCACGTAGGCAGCGCTGTTTTCCACCTGCTGGTTGAAGCGGATTTTTCCATCAATATGCTGGGAAAGGGTCATGGTTTGCAAAGATGGGGCAAAATCCCAAATCCCCCGGTTGCGGCAGTCCATCCTTTTTGGGCGGCCTGAGTACCCCTGCGGGCTATTTGCCAGGATCCAGAATTCCAGGGTCCGGCATGTTATCTTTGCGCCCTGTGCGCCAGATTATTTTTGATAACCAGTCCTTTGTTTCCGGAAAATTGATCCTGATCGATAAACCGAAGGGTTGGACCTCCTTCCGGGTAGTGAACCGGATTCACCATCTGACCCGGGTAAAAACAGGGCATGCCGGCACCCTCGATCCCCTGGCTACTGGGCTGCTGATCTGCTGTACCGGGGTTTTGACCAAAAGCATCCAGAGGTATCAGTCCATGGTCAAGGAATATACCGGCACCATCGTGCTGGGCGCCCATACCCCGACTTTTGATCTGGAATCCCAGCCCATTCCCCAGGGGGATCCCTCCCAAATCCCAGACGATAAAGTGCAGGAGGCCCTGAAAGCCTTCCTGGGTCCCCAACTCCAGGTTCCTCCGATCCATTCGGCCATCAAGCAAAATGGCAAACCGGTTTACCGGCTGGCCAGGAAGGGGAGGGAAGTGGTGCTCAGCCCCCGGCCGATCGAGATCTACGAGCTGGAGGGCAGGCGGGTCCAAACGGACCAGATGGAGTTCCGGGTGGTTTGCAGCACCGGAACCTATATCCGCTCGCTCACCCAGGATTTGGGGCAATGGCTGGGCTGCGGGGCCTATCTGGGAAGCCTGTGCAGGACCCGGATCGGCGATTACTCCCTTGACCAGGCGCAGACCCTGGAGCAGTTTGAATCCAGCCTGGGGCAATTCGGAAAAGAGGATCAGAAGGGGTAGCCGATGGCGAAATTGAATACGAGGTTGTCCCTCCTCCAGGAACCATCAAGGGGCTTGAGGGTGTTGAGGATCCATCCATGGTCTTTGGTAATATAGGGCTGCTTCAGCGCAGTGGCGAAATCGAAACGCACCAGGAAGTAAGTGAAATCCAGCCGCAGGCCGGCCCCAGCTCCCACGGCAAGATCCTGATAGAAATCAGCCATCCGGAACAGGGCGCCGGGTTTGGTGGGATCGGCATGGATGTTCCAGATATTGCCCACATCGGTGAACAGGGCTCCCCGGAGCATGGCAATACCGAAAAGGTTCACGATATCGAACCGGAATTCCAGGTTTCCTTCCAGTTTCATATCCCCCGTTTCGTCCGTGAAAATATTTTCGATGACCGAAGTGTCCCGGAAGGATCCCGGCCCCAGGGCCCGGAGCCTCCAGGCCCTCATGGAATTGGGGCCACCGGCAAAATACTGTTTGATATAGGGCAGCACCGTGCTCTGGCCCAGGGGGATGCCGATCCCCCCGAACAGCCGGCTGACCAGGGTGGAATGCTTCCGGTTATAATAATGCTTGAATTCGGCTTCCAGCTTGATATATTGGGAATAATCCAGGGAGGTGAGCTTTCCGAAATTGGTCTTTCCCCCCGTCGCCCCCTGGAGGGCCATGTCCAGCCCCTGGAGCAACAGCCCGGATTCATCCACGGTCACCCGGAAATAGTTGTAATGTACCGGATTGGTCAGGTCCTGGTTATTGAATATGAAGGACACGTTTTCCCCTTCCGTGAAGGCCGATTCAAAGCTTTTGGCCAGTAGGGGATTGGCGTTGAGCTGCAGCTGGAAGCTGTCGCTCAGGTGGGAATACCGGGTATAATCCAGGACAAAGGGTTTAACGATCCAGGTCTTGTAACGGGACTGTTTCCATTCGTACCCGAACGATCCGGTGAAATTGGCCATCCGGAAATACCGCAGGCGGTCCAGGTAATTGGCTCCAAGTCCCAGGGTCGATTTGGCGTCCGCGAACTTGCTGGTGTTGGTGACCTTCCAGGGGACCAGGAACCTCGGGAAATTGATGTCCACTTCCCCGCTGTAATCCTGGGCCTGGGTATAGAACGGCCTTGCGGTGTCGGAATTGAACTCCAGACCGCCTTTCAGCGAAAGGGTCAAGATATTGGCGGCCCGGCCCACGTTCTGGTTCTGGTAGGTGAAATTCAGCCCGGTCCCCAGAACATAATCCGCGCTGGTCGATGCTTCCGGATAGATCCCGAAGGCCTGCCTTTTGGCGGGAACCAGCAAGGCATAAGCATCCATCTGGTAAGGATTATTGGGGATCGAATCGTACTGCAGGGTGATGAACTTCCATTCCCCCAGGCCATTCAGGGAATTGATCGTGTTGTCATATTCCTGCTGGGAATAAAGGTCCCCCTTCTTCATGGACACATTTTCCAGGATCACTTTGGGCTTGAACAATTCCTGGTGGTAACGGATGATCATGGTGGGGAGGTCCTTCTCCTTCAGGGTAGTGTCATGGATGTCGCCGTCCACAGGGAAATCTGGGTAAACGTAAAGGTTATGGATCCGGAACTGGTGAAACTGGGTGGAATCCCCCTGCGGGGGGATTTCCTCGGTGATGTCCAGCACAGGCCTTTCCCTGCCGCTTGCCGCGTGAAAAAGGGTGACAATGTTCTCAAAAGGGTCGATGCTGGTCTCAAAGATGGATTTGTTGACCGTGTCCAGTTCGAAAAGGATAAAGTAGTTGCTGAAGCGGTAATATCCCTGATTCCGGATGAGTTGGGTGAGCCTGTCCCGTTCCTCAGACAGCAGATCCGCGGTGTAGGGCATGTTCGGCTGGATGAAGGAGGAATCTGCCGCATGGGTCACGATCCTGCGGATGTTGGTATCGGGAATACTGTAACGGATTTTTCCGATGATGAATTCCTTCCCGGAATTGACCAGGTAGGTTACCGAAGTCTTTTGTTTCCGGGTTACCGACTTTGCCGTCACCGTGGCATGGAAATATCCTTCATTGTGCATGAAGGAGAGCATATTGGCCTGGGAAGCGGCCATTTTCACCGAATCGAAAATTACGGGAGGCTTGATCCAGGTGTGGT
>DATKSX010000092.1:0-8481 GCA_035531415.1 Chitinophagaceae bacterium | reverse complement strand
TATACCCCTCTTCAATAGCCTTGATGGCGGCATCCTTGATATGGCGCGGGGTATCGAAATCCGGTTCCCCGATGCTCAGATCGATCACATCAATGCCCTTGGCCTTTAATTCCCGGCTCAGTTTGGACATTTTGATGGTCTGCGGTTCGCTGACCCGCGAAAGCCGTTCGGCTAGTTCCATAAATAAAAAGGGTTTTCGGTTCCCGGCAAAGGTACTGAACAGGGCCCGCACAAAAAAGGGAAGTGCCCCTAGCAGGAGGATCCCGGTCAGTAATTCTGGGCCATGCCCACCGTGAGCCTGGTGGAATCGGCTGCGCCGGCAAACCCTGAGGCGAAAATGGTATAAATGTCTCCTCCGTTCAGGTAGAAAGTCGCCTGGTTTGAAAGAGTGTCTCCCTGGTAAACATACTTTATGGTCACCGGATAATTGGTCCCTCCCTGGATCGTCATGAAGGTGTCCAGGTTGTAATTGAGGTTACAATCCAGAAAGGAGCGGTTTGAAAAAACCAGGCTATTGCCCATATAAACCTGCATCCGGTCCACGTTCGGACAAAGGTCGATAAACCTGAAATTAGACAGCACCAGGCTGGTACCGACCACGATATCCGGAATGGTGGCCAACCGGTGAGCCCCGTCTGTGGAATCATAAATGAACTGGGTGAACAGGTCATTGACCGGTATGGACTCAAAAACGGATTCGATGGTTTTGGAGGTTCCGGAACTGTCCCATTTAAAGGTGTAATAATCCGGGGTCAGTCCGACATACCTGTCCGTGGATCCGTTATAACTCATTGGAGCAGGATTGAGCAGGGTGTTATTTCCATAGACGTCCACGGGGGAAAGTCCTGCGGCAGCATGAATGAATAGCACTCCGGCCTGGGGGGTATTTCCGCCGAGGTTGTTCGGGTTGAATTTGGATTTCAGGCAGGAAGCTGTGAGCAGCAGCAGCGAGGCGGTCCCCGCCAACAGGAGTGCGCCGTTCCAATGTTTTTTTTGAATCATCATGGTTTAAAGGTCATTGGTGGATTTGACAGGTCGGATGGACCGGGTTCCGGAATGAAATTATAGGGCATCGTTCAAAAGTTTTGGGTGAGGTTGAGCCTCAGTCCGAGGCTGTCATTCCGCGATCCAAACCCGGAGGAATAAACGGTGAACACATTTCCGGTGGTAAAATTAAAGGTAGACTGGTACTGGATCGTGTCCCCCCCTGAAGGATATTGGAGGATGACCTGGTGACTGCCCGGGCTGACCTTCAGGAAGGTATCCAGGGCAGGAGCCCCCAGGTTGTCTGCGAAAGTCCTGGAATCAAACACTTCAGCATGGTCCAGGAACACGTTCATCCAGGGAATATCCGGGCTCAGGTCCAGAAACCTCCAGTTTGAACTGGTGGTCGAAGCCTGGGAAAAATTATCCTGGATGCACATCAGTCTGGGACTGGGCAGGCTGTCATAAAGGATCAGGGAATATAACTTGAATACCCCCAGGCTGTCCGACTGGGAAACCAGGATATTCTGGGTTCCGGCCGTGCTAAAATTGAAGGAATACAGGTTGGGGGTCAGGCCAAGATAACCTTCAGAATTTTGCCCATATACGAAGCTTTCCCGGTTGACCTGCATGCTGTTTGCATAGATATCCACGGCGGGTATCTGGGCGGAAGCATGGATGATGAACAAACCGGTTTGGGGGGTGAGCCCCTGGTTATTGTTCATCCTGGCCTGTTTCAAACAGGCGGTCAGAAGAAGGAAAATTACTGCTAGAACCGCAATAGACTTGATGGACACAATAAGGACCGGTTTTGGCAGCCTGCAATTTAGGGATAAACAGCAGGATAGCCCGCGAAATAACGGTAAAGTCCTGGCAATTATTCCTTCCTGTGCCTCATGCCAATGTCATTAAATTTTTTTCTGAATGGAAGGTTTCTTTCCCTGGGTATCCTGCCGGGAAGAATCCGGCGCCCCAATCCGGTGCATTACCCCGACCTTTTCCCCGGATCCGGTCATGCATTCTTCCCGGGCAGGAACCTCCACCCATTTTCCCCGGCCGGAGGGCTTTGCCGCGATCCAGGACCAGGGCACATTTTGGAATATTGCGTTATCTTTGCCACTCTTTTTAAATTTCAGGTAAAACCGGAAACGTATGCAGTTTAAGGGGCTGGTCAAGTTCTTCACCGCGGTGCTCATCCTGATTTCCTTCTACCAGTTGTCCTTCACCCTGGTGGTCCACCATCACGAGAAGAAGGTGGCTGAACTGGCCACCTCCGAAATCACCAGGCAGCTGAAACCGGCAAGTGAGGTATATCCGGGCAACCCTTCCATGCAGCTGTTCTACCAGGATTCCGTCAATGACCTGATCAAGGCCAGGGAAGCCCAGATTGAGGACAGCACGGCCGACGAGGTCATTTATAACACCCTGATCAAGCGTTATACCTATCAACAGGCCAAGGAACAGGAACTCAGCCTCGGGCTGGACCTGCAGGGGGGCATGAATGTGGTGCTTGAGGTTTCCCTGGAGGACCTGATCCGGACCATGGCAAGCAATTCCAGGGACCCTGCTTTCAATATGGCGCTTTCCCAGGCAACGGCTGAAAGGGAACACAGTTCGGTGGATTATGTCACCTTATTTGCCCAGGCCTACCAGCAGATAGCCCCGACCGGAAGGCTGGCTCCCATTTTTTCCAACGCATTCCAATCCAAGATCAATTTCAATTCCACGAACTCCGATGTGATCAATGTCATCCGGTCGGAAGCCACGGATGCCATAAAGAATACCTACACCGTCCTCTACCAGCGTATCGACAAATTCGGGGTAGCTCAGCCAGTGATCAACCTGGACCTGGCAAAGGGCATTATTTCCGTGGAACTTGCCGGGGTAACCAATGAACAAAGGGTCCGCCAATATCTCCAGGCCACGGCCAAGCTGGAATTCTGGGAAACCTACCAGCCGGACCAGGATTTCGCTGTCAATGTGCTTCAGCCCATGAATACGGCAATCGCCGCGGCCCTCGCAGGGAGTGCCGACACGGCCACGGCCGCAAAAAAGGATACCGCAAGGGTTTCCTCCCCCTCAAAGGCTGCCTCTGGTTCCGTTGCACAGGCCAAAAAGGATACCGGGAATACCAACAGCCTGACCCAGTACCTCGCCTCAGATACCGGCAATGCCAGGAGCGCCCAGAACGGACTCCAGCAGGCCAATGCCCAGAATCCTCTTTCCATCCTGCATGGCCCGCAGATCGGAGGGGCCATCGGCTCCATTGAATCGACCGACACGGCCAAATTCAACTATTACCTCAGTCTTCCTGCGGTTCAGGATGTGATGCCGAAGACTTTGAAATTCCTTTACGGGGCCGCAGATAACACCAGCGGATCCGCCAAAAAGATCCTGGACGTATACGCGATCCGGACTCTTCTGGGAACCTCGGATGCCCCCCTGGGAGGGGAGCATGTCGTGGATGCCCGCCAGGACATGGACCAGAACGGGAAGCCTGAGATCAGCATGACCATGGATAATGAAGGTGCCCGGATTTGGCAGAAGCTGACCGCCGCCAATGTTCATAAGCCCATCGCCATTGTCCTGGACAATACAGTCTATTCCGCGCCGGCTCCGGAGGAAGAAATCTCCGGCGGGAGGTCCTCCATCACCGGGAACTTCACCGTTCAGCAGGCCCAGGACCTTTCCAATATCCTCAAGACCGGAAAGCTTCCGGCCCCTGCCCATATCGTACAGGAGCAGGTCGTAGGCCCCACTCTGGGTAAGGAATCCATTACCGCGGGAGCCAAATCCTTCGGAATCGCCTTCGGGGTGATTTTCCTGCTCATGCTGGTGTATTACAGCAACAGCGGATGGGTGGCCAATATCGCCCTGATCTGCAACCTGGTATTCACCGTCGGGGTGCTGGCTGCCCTGGGCGCCACCCTCACCATGCCTGGTATCGCGGGATTGGTGCTGACCATCGGCATGGCAGTGGACACCAACGTGATCATATTCGAACGGATCAAGGAGGAGCTTTATAAAGGGAAGGGCTATATCCAGTCCATTTCTGACGGGTACCGTCATTCTTACGCCCCGGTCCTGGATGCCCACGTCACCACCCTGCTGACCGCAATCATCCTGTTCTATTTCGGCCTGGGGCCCGTCAAGGGCTTCGCAACCACGCAGATCCTGGGGATCATCCTTTCGGTATTCTGCGGGATCCTGATCTCCAGAATGCTGGAAGATTATTTCACCGGCAAGCAAAAACACCTGCATTATTTCACGCCCATTTCCAAGAAGATCTTCCGCCACGCAAACTTCAAATTCATCGAGGCGCGCAAATATGCCTATGTGGTTTCCGGGATCGTAATGCTGCTCGGGGTTTCTTCCTTTTTCCATGGCTTCAATTACGGGGTGGAATTTAAGGGAGGAAGAAGCTATACCATCCGGTTTGACCAGCCAGTCAAGGTGGAGGATATCCGCAAAAGCCTCCATGATTTCCTCCATGAATACCCTGTGGTGAAAACCATCGGGGCCTTCAACCAGGCCAATATCACCACTTCTTATCTCATCAACGGAAAAGGTCAGAACGTGGATTCCACGGTGGAATACACCCTGTTCAGGGGCCTGCACAATTACCTGCCGGCCGGCACCGATTACAGGACCTTTGATACCAAATTCAAGCTCCAGTCCCAGACGGTCCTGCCGACCATTTCGGACGCCCTGAAAAAAGGCGCCGTGCGGGCGGTCATTTTCGCGCTGGTGGCGATCTTCCTTTATATCCTGATCCGGTTCCGCAAATGGCAATATTCCCTTGGGACCATCTTCTCCCTGATCCATGACGTCCTGGTGACCCTTGCGGTCTTCTCCTATCTCAAGGATCTGGGTTTCGACCTGGAGATCAATCAGGACTTTATAGCGGCCGTGCTCACGGTGGTGGGCTATTCGATGAATGATACGGTGATCGTATTCGACCGGATCCGGGAATATTTCAAGGAAATGAAAGGTGCGTCCAAGACCACCGTCATCAACAAGGCGATCAACGACACCCTGAGCCGTACGATCATGACCTCCCTGACCGTATTCCTTACCCTGCTCATCCTGTTCATCTTCGGCGGGGAGACCACCCGGGGCTTTGCTTTCGCCATGCTCATCGGGGTGATCACCGGCACCTATTCCTCTATATTCATCGCATCCCCTGTATTGATCGACCTGGACCGGAAAAATGACATGGAACGTTCGGGCAAACGCAAAGCAGTGGTTAGTACGGTGCCCCAGATAAATCTGGTGACCCCTGCAAAAAAATAAGCCGGTAATTTATTTGGCAGAAAAGGAACTCCCGCATCCGCAGGTGGTTCCTGCGTTGGGATTGGAAAAAGTGAATCCGCGGGCGTTGAGACCATGCTGGAAATCCACCTCCATCCCTAAAAGATAAATGGCATGGGCCTTGTTCAGGATCATCGGAATCCCATCCATTTCATATAATTCGTCTCCGGGGCCTGGCTGGTCAAAATCGAGGATATAGGACATTCCAGCGCATCCTCCCCCCTTCACCCCGACACGAAGCCGGGATCCGGAAGGACCCTGGGCCAGGATTTTTTTGATTTCCTGGCGGGCGCCCGTAGTAAAATGAACCGGTATCTGGGTGGTGCTTTCCAAAGAGAGTTGTTTAATGCAAAATTACGCATAAACCCGGTATCCGACAGCCCGGCACTTCCCGGGCCGCCGAACTGAAAACAAAAGGACCCAGGGCGGCCTCCCTCCAAATAAATTTGTCCTAATTTGAGACCCGGTCCTATTTTTACAGGGTCCCTTCTCCTTATGGCATTCTGGCCGGTGTTCCGATTGATTTTCCATCTTTGCCTGCTGGCCCTGGTGCTCGCCGGCCTGGTGGCCCTGATTTTTTTGATCCGTTACCTGGCAATCGCTTCCATCCGCCCCGTGCAGGGGGTTCCTCCCCCTGCGGGTGACCGGGGAACGGATGGTCTTTCGCTTCAGTTGCAGGCCTACGAAAGGCTGGTCATGCTGGCCGAAAGGATGTCCCCAAGGCAGCTGGTGCGGAGGCTGGCACATGCGGATTCCCCGGCAAGGGAACTGCAGATGTCCATCCTCCAGGTCATCGCCACGGAATTCGACCATAATCTCTCCCAGCAGGTCTACGTATCTTCCTCAGCCTGGGAAAGCATCTGCAACGCACGGGAGCAACAGGTGAGCCTGATCAATGACCTGACCGACCGGTTGCCTGAAGGAGCTTCCGCATCTGAATTGGGCCGGAGCCTGGTTCTCCTGGAAGGCGAGCAGGGCGGAAATTATCCCATGCAGATCGCCCTGACCATCCTCAGGGCCGAAGCGGAAAAGCTTCTGAAAGGCCACCGTTCCTGATCCCGCCCCGTTATGGACAAAAGGAAATTCACCGACAGCGGAATCGAAATCAAGCCCCTTTACACCGATCCGGTCCCCATGGAGGAATTACCCGGCATCTTCCCTTTCACCCGGGGCATTCATCCCGGAATGTACCGGGACAGGCTCTGGACCATGCGCCAATATGCCGGATTCAGCACGGCCGCTGAATCCAACCGGAGGTACCATTACCTGATCAGCCAGGGCGTGACCGGGCTTAGTGTCGCCTTTGACCTGCCCACTCAGATCGGGTACGACTCCGACCACCCGCTTGCAGAGGGAGAAGTGGGAAAGGTCGGGGTGGCAATCGACTCGCTGGAGGATATGGAAACGCTGATGCTGGGAATTGACCCGGAAAAGATTTCCGTGTCGATGACCATCAACGCTACGGCTTTCATCCTGCTGGCCCTGTATGTCGCGGCCGCCAAAAAGAAGGGGGCCGTTATCGGTAACCTTTCCGGGACCGTCCAGAACGACATCCTGAAAGAATACGCGGCCCGGGGCACATTCATATACCCTCCCCGTCCCTCCCTGAGGCTGGTCACGGACCTGATGGATTACTGCAGCAGGTCGGTACCCAAATGGAATACCATCTCCGTATCAGGATATCATATCCGGGAAGCAGGTTCCACCGCAGTTCAGGAGCTGGCTTTCACCCTGGCCAATGGAAAGGCCTACCTGGAAGCCGCACGGGATGCGGGTTTGGATATTAACCTCATCGCACAGCGGGTATCCTTTTTCTTCAATGCGCACAATAACCTTTTCGCAGAAGTAGCGAAATTCAGGGCTGGTCGCAGGATCTGGGCCCGGATCACCCGGGGGCTCGGAGTCACCGATCCCAAAGGACAAATGCTCCGGTTCCATACCCAGACCGGGGGAAGCACCCTGACTGCTGCCCAACCCATGAACAATATCGTCAGGGTAACCCTGCAATCCCTTTCCGCGGTCCTTGGAGGCACCCAGTCCCTCCATACCAATGGTTATGACGAGGCCCTTTCCCTTCCCTCCGAGCAGGCCGCGACGATAGCCCTGAGGACCCAGCAGATCCTAGCCCTGGAAAGCGGGGTCCCTGATACCGTCGATCCTCTGGCGGGATCCTTTTTCGTGGAAACCCTTACCGGTGAAACGGAAAAAAATACCCTGGAACTCCTGGACCGGATTGATTCCATGGGAGGGGCGGTCCGGGCCATTGAATCGCAGTTCATGCAACAGGAAATCGCAAAAAGCGCCTACAGCCACCAGCAGCAGGTCGAGCGGAAGGAAAAAATTATCGTGGGGGTGAACCGCTTCTTCTCACAAGACAACCAACAGCCGGAAATTCAACAGCCTGCCGGGGAAATTGCCCGGGCAGCCCGGGAGCGGCTGGCTGCCTTAAAGGGCAGAAGGGATCCCGAGTCCGTTGCCGGCTGCCTCGGGAGGATCGCCAAAGTCGCAGCGACCGGGGAGAACCTCATGCCGGAAGTGATCGGTGCGGTGGAACACTACTGTACCCTGGGAGAAATCTCGGATGCTTTAAGACAGGTGTGGGGAGAATACCGGCAATAGACCCTTTGGTGAGCCCCACTTTAATTTTCCCCTACCCGAACGGTTTCCAATTCATTATCCAGCCCGGACCTGATTATTTTTTTGACAAAGCCCTCCCGGAAGGGTAACTGAACGGTTCAGTTGATTCTATTCCAGGGGCTGCTGGGTCAGGATTTGGTGGGCAACTTTGATATATCTTTGAATGTATAAACTATAACTGATTGATATGATTAAAAACTTTCTTCTGGTCATCCTGGCCTGCCTGGGGGCCTACCTTCCCAGTCCCGGACAGGGGTTTTCCCTCGGTTTCAGGGGGGGGATCAGCATTCCTGACCTCGCCGCTCCAGCTTCTGAGCAAAACCCTTTAAACTCCGGGTACAAATCCAGGTTAGGTCCTGATTTCGGAGCCCTTGTTGGCTATGGTGTCTCCAACTTGTTTTCCCTCGAAGGCGTGGTGGAATATTCATCCCAGGGAGGCAAAAAGGATGGGATGCAGGCATTCCCCACCCCGGCCCAGATCGCCCAGCAATATCCGGCCGGTACGGCTCCTCAATATGTTTATGCGAACTATAATAGCGAGGCCGAGCT
>DATKSX010000091.1:0-2738 GCA_035531415.1 Chitinophagaceae bacterium | reverse complement strand
GGGGGTTCCCGGATCGGAATAATCCGCCGCAGATCCGTTTCCCAGGTCCACAGTCTGTAGGCTATCTGCAAGGGTGGTGCTGTCCGTGGCGTTCAGGCTTCCCATGATGCTTTCCGGAATATCAAAATGGGCGTTGGGATCAATCCCCAGGGTTTTGTCCTGGAAGACTTTCTGGAAGAAAAGTGCCCAGATCGGAAGACCGGTGTTCGCTCCCTGCCCGTTTGCAAGGGAGGTGAAATGCAGGAAATTATTATCGCAGCCCACCCAGGCCCCCGCCAGCAATTGGGGGGTAAATCCAATGAACCAGCCGTCGGTCTGGTCATTGGTCGTTCCGGTTTTGCCGGCCATTTCGCTATACATGTGGTAGGTCCCACGGATCCTGGCCCCTGTTCCGGCATTGACCACCTGTTCCATCATGCCCACCATTGTATAAGCCAGCGATTCACTGATCACTTCTTTTTTCAGGGGGGCAAAGGACTCCAGGATATTGCCATTGCGGTCCTCAATCTTGGTGATATATACCGGTTCGGTGACCAGACCCTTGTCCGGGAACATGGAATAGGCCCGCATCATTTCATAAAGAGAAATCTCCGGGGTACCCAGGGAAATGGAAGGGTAGGGAGGAATATCGCTGGTGATCCCAGCCCGGTGAGCGAAGTCCACGAGGGTGGCAGGCCCGATCATCTTGATCAGGTAAGCCGAAACATTGTTCAGGGACTGGGCCAGTGCGTCCGTAAGAGTGACCATCCCTCCGGTATTACCCTCCGCGTTATGGGAATGCCAGTTGTGGAAATCGGGGAAATATACGGGGTCATTGGGAACCATGGTCGAAGGTGCGAACCCGTCCATGATGGACCGGGCGTAGAGCAGGGGTTTGATGGTGGATCCGACCTGCCTTTTGGTGTTGTGGATGTGGTCGTTTTTGAAGTAAAGAAAATCGTCCCCTCCAACCCAGGCTTTCACCTCCCCGCTTTCCGGGTCCATCACCATAAAGCCGGTCTGGAGCCTTTCGAGCATATAGCGAATGGAATCCATCGGGGTCATCAGGGTGTCCATGGTGTTTTTCACGGAACCGGAATACCGGCCCCAGGCGAACACCTTCACGTGCACTTTTTTGGTGTTGAAATAATGCAGGATATCATCGTCTGACATCCCGTCGTCTTTCATGGCCTTGTACCGGTCCGTATTCCGCATCGCGGCGATCAGGACGTTCTGGTGGCCCACCCAGCATCTTCCGTTTTTGATATAAGGCTGCGCCGAAAAGATCGGTTGAAGACGGGCCAGTTGCTCCGCCACGGCCTCCTCGGCGTCCTGCTGCATGGAGGGTATGATGGTGGTATAGATCTTCAGGCCGTCGGTGTAAAGATTATAGGGATCCCCGTTATCCTTCTTGTGGGCGGCGCACCATTGTTTCATGACGTCCCGCAGGTATTCCCGGAAATAGGGCGCGGTCCCGTCGTTCTGGTCCAGCTTAATATACTGAAGCTGGATGGGGCTGCTTTTGGCGATTGCAGTCTGGCCCGGGCTCAGGAACCCGGCATCCCGCATCCGGTCCAGAACCGTGTTGCGGCGTTCCAGGGCCGCCCTGGGATTGCGGCGGGGATTATAGAGGGTATTGCCTTTGAGCATGCCGATCAGGGTCGCGGATTCCGGGATGTCGAGCCGGTCGGGGCTCTTGCTGAAAAAGGTCTTGGCCGCGTTGTTGATGCCGTAAACGTTATCGCTGAAGGGTACGGTGTTCAGGTAGAGGGCGAGGATTTCGTTCTTGGTGAAATAGCGTTCGAGCTTCACGGCAAGAATCCATTCTTTGAGCTTCTGGATTGTGCGGACAAATGGGTTTTTGGCCCTTTCCCCGTTGAAGAGGTTGAAGGCCAGCTGCTGGGTGATGGTGCTGGATCCTCTTTTTTTGCCGATCAGCAGGTAGAGAGGAATGGCCACGGTGCCTTTGGGATCGATTCCGGAATGAGAATAAAACCGTTCATCCTCGGTGGCGATCAGGGCATGAATGACATTGGGGGAAATTTCACTGAAATCGCAGTTGGTCCGGTCCTGGAGGTAATATTTGCCCATGAGGCTCCCGTCCGAAGCATAAACTTCTGAGGATAGGGAAGCGCTGGGATTCTGGAGGTCATCAATGGAGGGCATATAGCCGAATACCCCCCAGTTGATCAGCAGGATGAGCAGGAAAAACCCGAGCATCCCGAAGATCACCACCCTCCACAGTATTTTGACGGATCGTTTCATCGGGTTTTGGCCCGGCGACCCGCGTCGCCGGATGGCAAATCTATCAAATTTAAAGGGCTCCCGGACATAAGGGTTTGTGAAATCCTAATGGGGATAATGAGCATTGAAATAGTCCAGCCAACCCTTATAGTCCTTGGTTTGGTTCAGCAGGATGAAATCACTCCGGGAAATGTAAAAGAAACGGTAATAGGAGGGATCCACATCGGGCATGATGGCGGCCAGGGCGTTCAGGCTGATCTCATGGTAATACCGCATCGCGGAAGCCTGGTCGCCGAATAGCCGGAAGATCAGCAGCACCTTGTTCTGGGTCAGGACGAAGCTGCTGGATTCGATGCGGGTGGTGTCCGTATGCATGCGGGTATTGTTGTAACGGACAAAATCCTGGAGGCATTTGTCCAGCAGGGAACGATCGATATGCTGGAAGTCCATCACTACGAAATAAGGTTCCCGGGGCGCCGGTACTTTGTAAGGAGTCACCAGGCGGGCAGAAGCCA
>DATKSX010000090.1:0-7084 GCA_035531415.1 Chitinophagaceae bacterium | reverse complement strand
GCGAGTGGTCATAACAGTGGAGTAGAAAAGCGCAACGAAAATGGTCGGGATGACGGAATTGCCTCCGCGCTCCCGAGCTACGGCTATCCTCAAAGGGGCGACACAATGAGATATAAAGCCCGTTCCGGGCTTTTGTCATTTCCTGCGCTTTGCACTTTTGAGCGAGTTTGACTTGCTCTGCCTCCGCGATGCGAAGGCTTGTATCTCTTTGGTCGGAATGATAGGATTATCCTTCGTATGATCCATTAAGGGGGAAGGCCTCATACGATTGTCAAAGCCCTGACGGGCTTTGACAATCTATTTGTCGGGATGACTGTACCATTTTCGAACTATTTTATAGGGACTTAAAACGGCTTGCAAGCATTGTAGCTTAATAAGATACTTGAAATCCCGATGCACTTTAAAACCTGCATCTTCCACAAACGTTTTATATCAATATGCTCGGATATCCTCCGCATAGCGACATATATAAATAAAAAATCCAACTTATTAAAGTTGGATTTTTATAATTAATTGATTAAAAAAATTATGCATGCGCTCTCTTAGTTAACTGTTTAGGCAAACCGACTTTTAAAAGTAGAGCTTTAGCGGATTTAGCTTTTTTTATGAAAAATGGATGTTTTTCATAATTTCCGACACTGTCACTTACTACAGCGCTACTCTTTTTAGTTGACGTTTCTTTCTTAGAAACATTTTTACCTTTTAAGCTCATACTTCAAAGTTAAAACTTTTTAAATTATTCAAGAATAAAAACAAGTTAAAATAAAAAAGACGCCTTACGGCGTCCTAAAAATGCATCATAATTTCCACCCTGTCGAAATTGTTCCCATCCTCAATACAGATAGAGCCGGAAGATTTCAGGGAAATGAAGTCAGATTATAGGATGAAGATAGAAAGATTGGAAGCTAAATTAAGTGGCTTGACCCACAATCAAAGTAATTTAAACGTTGAAGACCTAATAGACAAAGGCATTAACGCTCTTTTACAGTTAGATCATATCTACGAAACCGCAGAGAAAGATAAGAAAAGAGACCTCATTAGTTCGATGTATCCTGAAAAATTGACTTTTGACGGAGGGCGACTTGGAACCACACGCATCAATGGAGCGGCCCGGATATTATACACGCTGGAAAAGGCTTTCAGCGAAAATGAAAGAGGACAAAGCAGGAATATTCCTGCTTTGTCCTCTCAAGTCGGGATGACTGGATTCGAACCAGCGGCCTCTTCGTCCCGAACGAAGCGCGCTACCGGGCTGCGCTACATCCCGTGGGAGCGCAAATTTAACGTATAAAGCATAATATGTGAAACTTTCCCCCTCATGGTATCTACTGGGCTACCAGAAAAGCACCAGATTATGGAAATACGTGATCCGGATCAAATTTCTGTTGATATAATTGAACCCGGCGCTTCGTTCCTGGAACCAGTTCATATAACCGATTTCCAGATCAGATTCCTTTGAAGAAGAATAATCAAATCCAATGAAGGACTGGTTCTGATCGAAGGTATTTATTACTAACGCTTTCCCGAAATTGAAAAATATTTCATCGAAAGCGCAGGGATAAATATTTTTTTGCCATCTGCTTTTCGGAAAAAGGGATATTCCAATTGCAACGGATTGCGAAACCGGTAATTGAAGTGATATCCGGGAATCTTCAGGTCATGAGCCATTTTTCCGGTATAGCGTTCTTCAAGACGGCAACGGTAAACCACCTTTATTTTACTTCCGGCTGGTTTAAAATCAATTTCCTGGAAGGGCCGGAGTTCAGACCGGACCGCAAGGTGATGCTGGTAGCCTCATTCTGAGGAAAATTCTGGGTGAAGTACCCAAAGCCAATTCCAGCCTCCGAACCCTACCCAAACTTTTATTGAGGAGGATCCTTGGTAAATCCATTGATCCTTCCGGTTTGGAAACTCGTTGCGGCGGTCTTCTATTTCGACAGGAATGGTTCAGTCATCCTTGATGGAAAATTTCTCCTATATCCCAGGGAAAAGGACTTCTGCTGCAAATTTTTTTTTTGTGCCTCCTGCAGCTGATGGATCATCGTAAGTAACGCAAAGACCGGTGGGATTTCCGGTGCAGGTAATGCATTTTGAAAATTTGCGAAGATTATCCATAAAGGCTAACAAAATGGCAGCGTAAAATTTTCCCTTGACAAAATCATTCCAAATTTCAAAGGGGGATTCATGACTTTCTGATCGCTTTGAGGTTCCTCATCATACCCGAATACCGCGGCCTTTTAAGGGGTGAATCCCGGAATATTTGCCGGAATGCCTCCTCGCTCAGGGATTCCCAGTCGCTGGTGCTGAAATTCAGGACTTCCTTCAGAGGGGTGAAGGCGGCCTCCTCATGCGGTTTTGAAAACCGGTTCCAGGGGCATACATCCTGGCAGATATCGCAACCAAAGACCCAGGATTCCAATTTGCCCTGTTCTGCTTCCGGGATCAGGGCTTCCTTTAATTCGATGGTATAATAGGAAATGCAACGGCTTGCGTCCACCACTTTACCCGGCAGGATCGCTCCGGTCGGGCAACTGTCCAGGCATCTGGTGCAGGTCCCGCAATAATCCGCTGCGAATGGAGGATCGTAGGAGAGGGCAAGATCCACAATCAGGGTGGCCAGGAACAGGAAGGAACCGGTTTTTCTGGAGATCAAATTTCCGTTCTTCCCGACCCACCCCAATCCGCTTTTTACTGCCCAGGCTCTTTCCAGCACTGGCGCCGAATCCACAAACCCGCGCCCCTGGACCGGGCCTATCTGCTGCCGGATGGTGTCCAGCAACTCCCTGAGCCTGGTTCGGATCACCTCATGGTAATCTTTGCCATAAGCGTATTTGGAAATCCTGGGGGCTTTGGGATCCTGTTGCTCCTCCGGGAAATAATTCAGCATGAGGGTGATTACCGATTGGGCGCCAGGGACAATGAGGCGGGGATCCACCCTCATCTCGAAATGGTCCTCCATGTATTTCATGGTGCCCTGCATCCCGGCCTTCAGCCATTGTTCCAGCCGGTCGGCATCTTCATCCAGCCGCTCCGCCCTGGCGATCCCGCAATAGGTAAATCCCAGCCGGGCTGCTTCTGCTTTAATGATCTGGCTGTATTGCTCACCAATGGCCATAACGGTGCAAATTACAGGTTATCCTGTAGGAGGGGGAAACTCCGGAAGGGATTTCCCCCGGTTTAGGAAGATTTCGGGAAGGGAGGTGGAAAGAACGGAAAATACCTACTCCTTTCCGGTATTCTGTAAATGAAGTTTGTGCAGGAACCGGTGGATGGCCGGGGCGAGAAATATTCCAATATTGGTGATGAATACCACTCCACTGAAAAGGGCATAGGCGGAGGAAAATAATTTTCCTGACACACTGGTGATATCCGCAACGGGACCCATACCGGAAAGGATCATGGATGCGTTATGGATCGCATCGATCCATTTTAACCCGCCGATATAGTGGTAACCCAGGATGCCGATCAGCAGGGATACCGTAAGGATAATAAGAGCCAAAGTTGCACTCTTCATCAGGCGCTGGTAGAATACGCTCCGGGGCGCGAGGCTCTGGTGTTTATTTTCAAAGTTCATGGAAGGCTGTTTTTAGGGAAATCCGGGTTGGTGTCTCCGGGCCAAAGGGATCGGGGAGCCACCGATATGGTAAAAATAGCAGAATTCCGCCTAGTTTACTGTAATTCAGGCAGTTCCACCCGATCAGAAATGACAAGTTGGCTGTTACCCGGACTTGGATTACATTTTGCGTCATTCTCTGGGAATTTTATACAAATCAAGCCATAAAAAGGAGAATAAACGAACATGAACCTGAACAACCTTACGATAAAGAGCCAGGAGACCCTCCAGAAAGCCCAGCAACTGGCTTTCGACGGACAGAACCCGTCCATTGAAACCGGCCATATACTGAAAGCTTTGCTGGAAGACAAAGAGGAGGTGATCGATTACCTGTTAAAGAAAAATGACGTTAATCTCAATTTCCTCCGGGGAAAGCTGGATGAACAACTCAACCTGTATCCTAGGATCACCACCGGGGAAGGAGGCCAGGCCCTGAGCCGGGAGGCCAATAACGCCCTGCTTCGTGCTTCTTCATTCATCAAGGAACTCAAAGATGAATTCGTGAGCGTGGAACATTTGCTCATGAGTCTGCTTTCAGGCAAAGATGACACCGCCAAGCTGTTAAAGGATGCCGGATTGACCAGCGACGGCCTGAAGGCAGCCATCACCGAGTTGAGGCGGGGGAGCACCGTGAAGAGTCAAAGCGGAGATGCCCAGTATCATGCCCTGGAGCGTTATGCCAAAAACCTCAATGAGCTTGCCCGGGGAGGGAAACTCGACCCGGTAATCGGCAGGGACGAAGAGATCCGAAGGACCCTGCATATTCTTTCCCGGCGATCCAAGAATAATCCGATCCTGGTCGGCGAACCCGGAGTGGGGAAGACCGCCATCGCCGAAGGACTGGCCCACCGGATCGTTTCCGGGGATGTGCCGGAGAACCTCAAGTCTAAGACCATTTATGCCTTGGATATGGGGGGCATGATGGCCGGTGCCAAATACCGGGGAGAATTCGAGGAAAGATTGAAGGCAGTGATCAAAGAAGTAGCCGAAAGCGAAGGCCAGATCATCCTTTTCATCGACGAGATCCATACGCTGGTGGGTGCCGGGGCCATGGAAGGGGCCATGGATGCCGCAAACATCCTTAAACCAGCCCTCGCCCGTGGCGAGCTCAGGGCCATCGGAGCCACCACCCTGAATGAGTACCAGAAATATTTCGAGAAGGATAAGGCCCTGGAAAGGAGGTTCCAGAAAGTGATGATCGATGAGCCCAGCGAGGAGGATGCCATTTCCATTCTTAGGGGCCTGAAGGAGCGGTATGAGACCCACCATCATGTCCTGATCAAGGACGAGGCCATTATTGCTGCTGTGGAACTTTCCCACCGTTATATCACGGACCGGTACCTCCCCGATAAGGCGATCGACCTGATCGATGAGAGCGCCGCCAAATTAAGGCTGGAAATGAATTCCATGCCCGAGGAGTTGGATGAGCTGGAGCGGCGGATCAGGCAGCTGGAAATCGAGCGGGAAGCCATCAAGCGGGAAAACGACAAGCAGAAACTGGCTGAACTCAGCAAGCAGATTGCCGATCTCACCGCTGAAAAAGACAGTTTCAGGGCCAAATGGAAGCAGGAGAAGGACCTGGTTGAAAAGGTCCAGAACGCCAAGGCGGCCATCGAACAATTCCGGCATGAAGCCGAGCAGGCGGAACGAAACGGGGATTACGGAAGGGTTGCCGAAATCCGTTACGGAAAGATCCGGGAGCAGGAGGAGATCGTCCAGGCCCGGACCCGGGAACTGGATTCTCTTTCCCAATCCCACAAGCGGCTGCTAAAGGAGGAGGTGGATGCTGAAGATATCGCGGCCAACGTGGCCAGGGCAACCGGCATTCCGGTAACACGAATGCTCCAGACCGAAAAGGAGAAGCTGCTGAACCTGGAACAGGAACTCCATGAAAGGGTTGTGGGCCAGGATGAAGCCATACTTGCAGTTGCTGACGCCATCCGCAGGAGTCGGGCAGGGCTCCAGGATGAAAAGCGGCCCATCGGTTCCTTCATATTTCTGGGGACCACCGGGGTAGGAAAGACGGAACTGGCCAAGGCACTCGCGGAATTTCTGTTCGATGACGAGCACATGATGACCCGGATCGATATGAGCGAATACCAGGAAAAGCATTCTGTCAGCAGGCTGGTTGGAGCCCCTCCGGGATATGTCGGATATGAGGAAGGAGGTCAATTGACCGAAGCCGTGCGCAGAAAGCCTTATTCCGTCATCCTGCTGGACGAGATCGAGAAGGCCCATCCGGATGTTTTCAATATTCTGCTGCAGGTGCTCGATGACGGAAGGCTCACCGATAACCGGGGCCGGGTCGTCAATTTCAAAAACACCATCATCATCATGACCTCGAATCTGGGCAGCTCCATCATCCAGGAAAGCTTCGAAAAGATTACCGATCAGAACCGGGAAGAGGTGGTCCAATCCACCAAGGCAGAGGTCATCAACCTCCTCAGAAAGACCATCCGCCCGGAATTTCTCAACCGGGTGGACGAGATCATCATGTTCCAGCCCCTGATGAAAACCGAGATCCGCAGCATCGTGAACATCCAGCTCCGGGACCTGAAGAAACTCCTTGCCAAAACCGGGATCCAACTGGAGTTCTCCGACTATGCCCTGGATTACCTGGCCGAACAGGGGTTTGATCCCCAGTTCGGAGCCAGGCCCCTTAAAAGGCTGATCCAGAAGGAAATCGTCAACCTCCTGAGCCGCAAGATCATTGCCGGGGAGATCGACAAGTCCAAGCCCCTGCTGCTGGACGTCTTTGACGGGGTGGTGGTGATCCGCAACGGGAAAACCGAAAAGGAGGCCGAAAGCCCAAAGCCCAAGCCAAAGACCAGGATCCACGAACCTTCGAAATAATTTCCGGTTCCAGACAACCCTGATGATATTTGCACCCGGATGACCGAAAAGGCCTTCCGGGTTTTTTATGAAACCAGAGTTAAGCTACAGCGAAACCCTCGATTACCTGTACTGCAACCTGCCCATGTTCAGCCATATTGGTTCGGCTGCATACCGGGCAAACCTGGACAATATCATCAGCCTCTGCGGATTGTTGGGTAATCCCCAGGACCGGATCCAAACCATCCATGTGGCCGGGACCAACGGAAAGGGTTCCGTCAGCCACATGCTTGCTGCCTGCTACCAGCAGGCCGGTTACCGCACCGGCTTGTATACCTCCCCCCATCTTAAGGATTTCCGGGAAAGGATCCGGATTGGGGGATCCATGGTCGAGCCCGGTTTTGTCCAGGATTTTGTGGGCAGGGTCCGGGGAATAGCCGAACAGGTCCATCCTTCCTTCTTCGAGATCACGGTGGCCATGGCCTTCGCCTATTTCGCCGAAAATCAGGTGGAAATGGCCATCATTGAAACCGGGCTGGGAGGGAGGCTGGACAGTACCAACATCATTGTCCCTGAACTCTCCGTGATCACCAATATCAGCTTCGACCACCAGAACATTCTGGGAGACAGCCTCAGCAG
>DATKSX010000089.1:0-6203 GCA_035531415.1 Chitinophagaceae bacterium | reverse complement strand
TGGAGTGCGCCCTTGAAGGACCCGTCCCCTCCGATAACGACCAAAGCGTCGATTTCGTGGTCGCAAAGGTGTTCATAGGCTTTTTTACGCCCTTCGTACTCGAAAAATTCCAGGCAGCGGGCGGTTTTAAGGATGGTTCCTCCCCGTTGAATGATATTGGCGACTGATTTGGATTCCAGGGGGATGATCTCCCCAGCGATTAATCCTTTGTATCCGTACATCACGCCATGCACCTTGAGGTTGCTGTAGATGGCGTTACGAACAACGGCCCTTATGGCTGCATTCATTCCGGGAGCATCCCCACCTGAAGTGAGCACCGCAACATTTGACACTATGCCCATAAGTCCAAATAATATTTTCCTTCAGTCAAAGGCGCACAAAGTTAACACATTGAACAAAAAGACATAAAATTTTATTTGCTATCTTTAGAGAATACGCAGGGATTTCCCCGAATTTTTATACATTTCTAAAATTATCATAAGATTTATTGTAGAAAGGTCCGATCCGGGGAAAGCCCTTCCAGCCGGAATTGCGGAGGCTCAAGGGGAGCATCCAAAAATCAAAACAGGAATTGGTTTGTTGGAAAAGGTTGTGTTTTCTCAACCACCTTTCCGTCCTTCCGGGACACTGTAATTTCCAGTAATTTGCCGGTCCATGCGTATTCTGATCACGGGATCCAACGGCCTGCTGGGCCAGCATCTGCTCAAAATCCTTCGGGAAAATCCCAACCATACCCTCCTGGCCACCGCCCGGGGAGCAAACCGGCTGAAGGAAGGAAAAGGATTCACCTACCAATCGATGGACCTTTGCGACCGGGAGCAAACCCGGCAGGTCGTCCTGGGGTTCCGGCCGGAAGCCATCATCCATGCAGCCGCGATGACCCAGGTGGATGATTGTGAACTCCAACCGGAACAGTGCCGGCAGGTCAATGTGGATGGCACGGCGGCCCTTCTTTCCGCCGCGGAACAAACCAGGTCATTTTTCCTGCTGGTATCGACGGACTTCGTCTTTGATGGCCTTTCCGGTCCTTACCGGGAAGAGGATGCTCCCCATCCCCTAAGCGTTTATGGTCAATCCAAGCTCGATGCGGAGGAACTGGTCCGCAAATCGGACCTTCCCTGGGCCATCGCCAGAACTGTGCTGGTCTATGGTATCGCGGAGGACCTGAGCCGGACCAATATCGTGCTTTGGGTGAGAAACAGCCTGGTTCAGGGAAAGACCATCCGGGTGGTGGATGACCAATGGCGCACACCCACCCTGGTCCAGGACCTTGCCTTCGGGTGCAGGCTGATTACGGAGAAAAAAGCAAAAGGAATCTTTAATATATCCGGGATGGACCTGCTTACCCCTTACCAGATGGCCTGTCAGACCGCCGAATTCTTTGGGCTGGATGCCAGCCTGATCCAACGGGCAGACGGAACTTCCTTCAGCCAGGCCGCCAGAAGGCCGGCCAGGACCGGTTTCGTGCTGGAAAAGGCCCGCAGGGAACTGGGCTACCAGCCTCATTCGTTCCGGGAAGGTCTGGCCCTTGTCGCCCGGGACCTGGGATAAAACCGTTAATCCTTTTTAAATCGGAAAGGCGGTCCACCGCGGTCTCTGGTTTTTGAGGGAAACGGCCCTCCCTTTCTCTTTGCACCGGCCAAATTTTGAGGATTTTTTCCATCCCATGGATCCTGAAAAGGATTTAATATAAAAGTGAAGCCTTATCCTGGGCCTGCACTAGTTCATCATCAGCATATTTACGCTCCGCTGCAGGATATTGAAGGCGATTTCCGCCATCAAGTTTTCGCGGTCCAGGGTAGGATTGACTTCCGTGATTTCGAAACAGCAGATTTTCCGGTGTTGCATGAATTTGGAGATCAGGTCCTCGGCTTCCCTTTCCTTCAGGCCGGTTCCGACGGGAGTGCCGGTTCCCCGGGTGATGGAAGCGTCCAGGCTGTCCACATCAAATGAGATATAGATCAGGTCGCAATCGCTCAGGTGCCTGAAAACGGCCCTGGAGATGGCTTCCGGTCCCTTGCGTCGCACTTCGCCGGTGGTGATGACCTTCATCCCATCTCTTTTGATCAGGAACTCCTCTTCCTTTTCATAATCCCGAAGAGAGATGAAGACGATGTCCTCAGGAAGGATTTTGGGATGGATTTTGCCAATTTTCTTCAGCTGGTTCCAAAGCCTGGCGGCATGGTCGTCAATTTCATGCACCCTGCTGGAAATATTATCTTCAGCCAGGGCTACGGCGAGGGGCATCCCATGCATATTGCCGGAGGGAGTCGTGTACGGCGTGTGGAGGTCGGCATGAGCATCGATCCAGATGACCCCCAGCCGGGATTTGGGCTTTGCCATCTTGATTCCAGCGATGGTTGCTCCTGCAGTACTGTGGTCCCCGGAAAGGATTACCGGGAACCAGCCGGTCTTCACCGTCTCATACACGCTCTTGGATACCCGTTCATACATGGTCACGATTCCCTTGATCCTCTTTGCGTAAGGGGAATCAATGGGCTCGTAAAGCAGTTTGTTTTCGGTTTCGATGGTTTCGGTCGGAAAGTGGACGAAAAAATTGCTCATGAAATCGAGGGCCGCAATCTTGATGGCCTCCACGCCTAGGCTTGCTCCGCGGGTCCCTGCGCCGATCTCTGAATTCACTTCTATGATCTTGATATTCTTCATGGTCCAGACCCAAAAATAGGCCATTTGGACGGGAAGTCCGGAGGGCTCAAACTTCCCAATCCCACTTAGAATCAGTAGGTTTGCGGCCATGGATTTTCAACTTACTGAAGAACAGGAAATGGTCCGGCGCATGGCGGCAGATTTTGCCCGGACCGAACTCCTTTCCGGCGTGATCGAAAGGGATGAAAAAGAGCAATTCCCCTGGGAACAGATACGCAAAATGGCAGGCCTGGGGTTGA
The DNA here is from genome assembly GCA_035531415.1 of Chitinophagaceae bacterium. Taxonomy (GTDB): domain Bacteria; phylum Bacteroidota; class Bacteroidia; order Chitinophagales; family Chitinophagaceae; genus JANWKA01. The sequence goes on along the minus strand of DATKSX010000089.1, from coordinate 3,297 downwards.
TGGGAATGATGGTTTCTCCCGATTACGGGGGATCCGGGATGGATACGGTATCCTATGTGCTGGCAATAGATGAAATTTCCAGGATTGATGCTTCCGCCGCGGTCTGCATGAGCGTAAACAATTCCCTGGTTTGCTGGGGCCTGGAGGCCTACGGAACCGAGGAACAAAAACAGAAATACCTGGTCCCGCTGGCCAAGGGCGAGATCCTGGGAGCTTTCCTGCTCAGCGAGCCGGAAGCCGGGTCGGATGCCACCTCGCAGCGGACCATGGCCGAGGATAAGGGGGATTATTATCTGGTTAACGGTACCAAGAACTGGATCACAAACGCCGGTTCGGCTTCGGTATACCTGGTCATGGCCCAGACCGACCCTTCCCTGGGAAGCCGGGGGATCAATGTCCTGATCGTGGAAAAGGATTCCCCGGGAGTGACCCTGGGAGCCAAGGAACATAAGATGGGAATCCGCGGGAGTGATACCCATTCGGTCATGTTCCAGGATGTACGGGTACCCAGGGAAAACCGGATTGGGGAAAATGGCTTTGGTTTCCGTTTTGCGATGCAGACCCTTGCCGGAGGACGGATTGGAATCGCCGCCCAGGCCCTGGGGATCGCTTCTGGAGCCTTCGAGCTTGCGCTCGAATATTCCAAGCAGCGGAAGGCTTTCGGAAAAGAGATTTCCCGACACCAGGCGATCCAGTTCAAGCTGGCTGATATGGCCACCCGGATCGAAGCGGCCCGGCTCCTGGTCTGGAAGGCGGCCTGGCACAAAGACCAGAAACTGGATTATACCCTGAGCGGATCCATGGCGAAGGTCTTTGCTTCTGAAACTGCAATGTGGGTCACCACGGAAGCCGTCCAGGTTCATGGCGGATACGGTTACGTGAAAGAATATCATGTGGAAAGGCTGATGCGGGACGCCAAGATCACCCAGATCTATGAAGGAACTTCCGAAGTGCAGCGGATAGTGATCAGCAGGGCCATCCTGAAATAAACCGGGCCCGAACCTGCCATGTCTACCCAACCTAGTGAAGGAAACCTGGCCCGGCTTCGCCGGGAATTACCCCGGGAAATCCGCATTGTTGCCGTATCCAAGACCCAGCCAACGGAGCGGATCCTTGAACTATACCAACAGGGCCAAAGGGATTTCGGGGAAAATTATGTGCAGGAGCTAGCGACCAAAAAAACCCTGCTCCCAGCAGATATCCGCTGGCATTTCATCGGTCATCTCCAATCCAACAAAGTCAGGACGATTGCCCCCTTTGTTGCCTTTATCCATTCGGTGGACAGTCTGAAACTCCTGGGGGAGATCCACCGGCAGGCTTCCCGGTCCGCCCGGGTGATTGATTGCCTGCTTCAGATTCATATTTCCCAAGAGGATACCAAGTTCGGGCTGGATGAACCCTCACTTTTTGAACTGGCTAAAGCGGTTTGCTCCCATCCGGGGGATTATTCCAATGCCCGCCTGGTTGGCCTGATGGGCATGTCCACCCTAACCGCGGACCAGGCCCTGATCCGGGAGGAATTCCGGAAACTAAAACAGCTGTTGGAGGAATTGCAACTACAATATTTTGGGGATGCCCCCTGGTTCCGGGAGTTGTCCATGGGGATGAGCGCTGATTATCCCATTGCAGTCGAAGAGGGAGCTACCCTGCTCCGGATTGGGTCCCTTCTTTTTGGTCCCAGGAACTGATCATTTCAGGTGCAGCTTTCTCAGGGCGGGTGAAATCAGGAAAGTAGATACCACCACCACCAGGGTCATGCAGCCTCCGAATACCACGGCAGGCACCGTTCCCATCCATTTGGCGGTCACTCCGCTTTCAAAACTCCCGAATTCATTGGAGGAACCCACGAACATCGTATGGACCGCGCTTACCCTTCCCCGCATGGCATCAGGAGTCTTCATCTGAAGGATGGTGTTACGGATGACCACGCTTACCCCATCGAAAATGCCACTTAGGAAGAGGGCGAAAAGGGAAAGCAGGAAATTGACACTGAGGCCAAAAATGATGATGCTGAGGCCGAAGGCGAATACGGCCCCCAGTAGTTTCAATCCGGGTTTTCGATCCAGGGGAGCATGGGCCAGCACCAACAGGGTAATGCAGGATCCCACCGCCGGGGCGGCCCGGAGGATTCCCAGGCCCTTGGGGCCGACATGCAGAATGAGGTCCGCGTAAATGGGCAACAGGGCGACCGCTCCACCGAATAGCACGGCGAACAGGTCCAGGGAAAGGGCGGCCAATATCTCGTGGGTCCGGAAAACGAAACGGATTCCCTCGGTGAGCCCGGTCCAGACCGTTTCTCCCGGGGTGGTCTTGTAATGGATCGGTTTGGGGGGAATCCGCAACAGGCTAAGGCCGGCCATCACCAGGAATGCCCCTACTGTGGCAAAGGTCACGGTGACCCCGGTCCAGGCAAACATCAGGCCGCCAAGCAGGGGTCCCAGGACTGCCCCCGATTGCCAGGCGGTTGAACTCCAGGTAGTGCCGTTGGGATAAAGCTCCCTGGGGATGACCAGGGACATCAGGGAGAAGGTCGCAGGTCCGCTGAAAGCACGCACGATCCCGCCGGCAAAAGCAATGGCATACATGGACCATGCGATGGAATCGACCCGGAAATGGCCAAGGGCATAGTTGCTGGTTACCAGCAAGTAGGAAACCGCGCAAAGGACATAGGCCGAAACAGAAGCCAGCAGCAGATTCCTTTTTTCGTGGCGGTCCACATAATGGCCCCCGACCAAGGCGAGGGAAAGGGCGGGGATCAGTTCTGCCAGGCCGACCAGGCCCAGGGAAAGGGGATCCCGGGTGACCTCATAGATCTTCCAGCCCACGATGGTGGACTGCATGTTGAGTGCGAAAATGATGGAGAATCGGGAAATCAGGTATTTTCTGAACTCCGGAACCCTTAACGCCGAATAGGGATCATTCCTTTTGGCCATCGTTGGTGCTCAAAAGTAGTGAATTACCCTTACCGGAAGGACCCGGCCAGGAGCATTTTCCCATCGCCGTCTTCAGTCACCGAGTGGCAGGGAAAGGGTATATTTGGGCTTCAAATGGATGGACGGTGGTGGGAACCGCCGTTTGGTATATTAATTGAAAGATCCTGCCTTGATCCGGAACCCATAAGGTATTGTTAAATGGGACTGCTGGACCAGGGCGGGAGTCCCATTCCTGTAAATTTGCAAAAACGTGACCCAAGCCATGAAAATAAGAATCATTGCAGCAGGGGCGGTCCTGGTGGGAGCCGCCGCGGGCATTCTTGCCTTCCGGGCGAACCATCCGGCCACCGATGCTCCGGGAAGG
>DATKSX010000088.1:0-15513 GCA_035531415.1 Chitinophagaceae bacterium | reverse complement strand
GGCCTGGAGGTCTGTTGCACCATGGGCATGCTGACCGAACAACAGGCCCGCAGGCTCCGGGAGGCGGGCCTTCATGCCTACAACCACAACCTGGATACTTCCGATACCTATTATGGAAAAATCATCCATACCAGGACCTATGAAGACCGGCTCAGGACCCTGGATCATGTCCGAAACGCCGGGGTTACGGTATGCTGCGGGGGAATCATCGGCCTGGGAGAAAGTCCCCGGGACCGCATGGCCATGCTCCAAACACTTGCCAACCTTCCCCAGCACCCGGAATCGGTCCCGGTCAACGCCCTGGTTTCAGTGGAAGGAACCCCCCTGGAACACCGGCCAAAGGTGGATATCTGGGACATGGTCCGGATGATCGCCTGTGCCCGGATCCTGATGCCCCGCACCATGGTGCGGCTGAGTGCCGGCCGGATGGACTTCAGCATTGCCGAACAGGCCCTCTGCTTTTTGGCAGGAGCCAATTCCATTTTCACCGGAGAGAAACTCCTCACCACCCCCAACCCGGGATTCGAGGAAGACCAGGAAATGTTCCGGATTCTGGGGCTAAAGCCCAGGGTGGCATTCAAAAAGGAAAAAAAGGAGACCCCTGCCTGAAATCCCCTATTCCGGTCCCGGATCTTTGCACCAGGCCATGGACCAACCGGATTCGCACTCGTAATGCACCGATAAGTCCGCCTTCCTGCCCGGCATCAGAAAACTGCCCCGGATCAAACCGGATTTTCCAGCTTCAAAGGGATGCAGCCGGATGTGGTCCCTGAAATCCACCCCTCCTTCCCCATGCCATTTGAATATCGCCTCCTTGGCGCACCAGCAAATCGTCTGGTGGAGCACCGGATCCGTTCCGGAAATAAAGGTCAATTCCTCCGGTGCCAGGAATTTTCCGGCCACCCGGCTCACTTTCGGAGACAGGAATTCGATATCGATCCCGACCTTCCCCTTTCTGCCCGCCATCGCCGCCGCATGGTCCCCGGTATGGGAAAAGGAAATAAAATAGGGTGCACCTTCCAATAAAGGATTGCCAGCCGGCCCGGAGTAAACCTGATCGGGGCGGATATCTGCAAAAAGTTCGGGAAGGAGGTAGCGGACCGCCAGACCCTGGAGTCTTTTTTGGGGATGGGTGGCGTTGATTGGGGAATGCACGCGCGTCCTGAAAAAGGTTTCCGGCTCGCGGATGACCCAGATGCCAGCCCTCGTATCCGGGTCCATTTGTATAATCCGCCATAAACCCATAATATTGAAAGTTACTAATTTAGGTTTCACATGATCTTGTCTGACACCAGAATCCTCGAAGAAATCCAGAAAGGCACGATCGTGATCGAACCCTTCAACCTGGAATATCTGGGTAGCAATTCCTACGACGTCCATCTGGGCAAATGGCTCGCGGTCTATGAAGACCTCGAGCTGGACGCCAAAAAACACAATACCATCCGGGAAATTCTCATACCCGAAGAAGGAATGGTCCTCCAACCGGAGATTCTTTATCTGGGCGTGACGCTGGAATATACCGAGACCCACCGCCATGTCCCTTTCCTGGAGGGGAAGTCTTCCACCGGGAGGCTGGGCATTGACATCCATGCCACGGCGGGAAAAGGGGATGTAGGATTCTGCAATAACTGGACCCTGGAGATATCCGTGGTGCACCCGGTCCGGATCTATGCGGGCATGCCCATCGGCCAGCTCATCTATTTTCCTGTCGAGGGGACTGTGGGCAAATCCTACAGCACCAAGCCCAGCGCGAAGTACAATATCCGCACCGATCGTCCGGTGGAAAGCATGATGTGGAAAAACAAATTCTGAAGGGCCCGCCCTTTTCTTAGAATATAAAATCCATTGGCTAAATAGGATATCTTGATATTGGCTAACTTTACAGCACCATGACCTTCCTGTTTTCCATCCTGAACCGACCCTGGCCCTGGTATGTAGCCGGACCGCTGATCGGCCTTTCCGTTCCCGGTCTGCTGATCGCAGGAAACAAACGCCTGGGCGTCTCCTCCGCCTTGCGGGATATCTGCGCGGCCTGCGTTCCCATGGAGGTGAGCCTGCTTCATTATGACTGGAAGAAAAACGCCTGGAACATCCTGTTCGTTACCGGCATCCTGGTCGGGGGCTTTCTCGCCGGATGGATTTTCCCTAATCCGCTACCGGTGGCGATTTCCGGCAATACGGTCGCAGACCTGCACCGGCTGGGGGTGCCGTTGCAAAAAGGCATGCTTCCCGTCTCCCTGTTCAGCTGGAAAGTCTTGTTTTCCCTGAAGGGATTGATCCTGATGATTGGGGGAGGGTTCCTGGTTGGTTTTGGGACCCGGTATGCGGGCGGATGTACATCGGGCCATGGCATCATGGGGCTTTCCAGCCTCCAGTGGCCTTCCCTGATTGCGGTCATGGCATTCTTTGCCGGAGGAATCTTTTGCACCTTCCTGATCCTGCCCTGGATCCTCAAGCTCTGAATCCCTGACCATGAAACAGCTCAAATTCCTGATCGCAGGGATCCTGTTCGGGATTGTGCTGACCAAAAGTGAGGCGATTTCCTGGTACCGGATCCAGGAAATGTTCCGCTTCCAGGGGTTTCAGATGTACGGCATTTTCATCACGGCCATTCCCACGGGCATTCTTTGCCTCTGGCTGATCCGCAAATTCCGGATCAGGACCATCCAGGGGGAACCGATCCTTGTGGCTCCCATCCGGTTCACCTGGGGCATCCCCCTTGGAGGCTTTATTTTCGGCCTGGGCTGGGCCCTGACCGGGGCCTGCCCAGGCCCCCTGTTCGCCCAGATCGGCACCGGATTCACCGTAGTGGCCGCCACCCTGTTCAGCGCCCTAGCGGGTACCTGGGTATGCACTGCGCTTCAAAACAGGCTTCCCCGCTGATCAGGAACCCAGTTCCGGAATTTCCATCAGCTTTTCCAGCACATAAAAGACCGCGGGGCAAACCACCGCATTTTGCCGGGTCACCTGGGGCCGGTCCAGGAACACATCCCGGTCGGTATAAGGATAATTCCTGCAGTCCCCAGGCCTGGCTTCATAAATGGTGCAGGAAAGGTCCTCCCCCAGGAAAGGACAGGGGGTGGACTGTACCACATAATCCCCTTCCTCATCCAGCTTCAGGTATCGCTGGATCAATTCGGATTCCCGGATGCCCAGATTCCGGGCGATTCTTTTGATATCCGGGGTCTTGAACCGGGGACTGATGGTCTTGCAGCAATTGGCGCACTGCCTGCAGTTGATGCAGCTGAATGCTTCCTGATGCAAGCCGGGAAGCAGTTCCAGGGCCTTTCTCCTCCTTTTCCCTTTCAACCTTTCCAGGAACCGGAGGTAGGCAGGTCCCTTCCCGGGGGCCGTTCGGGTCCATTGAGCCGGTAGAAGATGCATCTCCAAAGTTAGCCTGATACGGGCAGGAACCATATGGGGGCATTTCCCTAAATTTGCGCTTTCCTGAACGCCATCACTTTATATTTCCTATTCATGGATCTTTTCGAGCAGCAAAATGAAGAGTTCAATCACCGACATATTGGCCCAGATGATGCCTCCATCCTGGAGATGCTCCAGGCCACCGGTTCCCGGGACCTGGAAGAACTGATCGGAAAGATCATTCCGGAAACCATCCGGATGCGCGAACCCCTGGATCTTCCCCAACCCGTAAGCGAGGCTGTTTATCTTGGCCAATCCCGCCACCTGGCTTCCCGCAATAAACTTTTTCGCAGTTATATCGGCCAGGGATATTATCCCTGCTTCACCCCATCGGTCATCCTGCGCAACGTATTTGAAAATCCGGGATGGTATACCCAGTACACCCCCTACCAGGCAGAGATTGCCCAGGGTCGTCTGGAATGCCTGCTGACTTTCCAGACCGTGGTTAGTGACCTAACCGGCCTTCCGGTGGCCAATGCCAGCCTGCTGGATGAAGCCACCGCAGCAGCAGAAGCCATGCACCTTTGCGCAGGACTTCATGCCGGGGAAAGCTCCCGGTTTTTTGTGGACGACCGGGTCTTCCCCCAAACCCAGGATGTCCTCATCACCCGTGGAGGGGCAGCAGGCATTGAACTGGTCTTTGGCTCCTGCTCTGAATTCAGGCCGGATGAAACCTATTGCGGAGCCCTGCTCCAGTATCCGGACAGCCAGGGAGCGGTCCGGGATTACCGGGACTTCATCCGGGAAGCGCACCAGGCCCGGATGATGGTGATCCTGGCAACGGACCTGCTTTCCCTGACCTTGCTGGTGCCTCCCGGGGAGTTGGGGGCCGATATTGCCGTGGGTTCTGCCCAGCGCTTCGGAGTTCCGGTGGGATTCGGGGGACCTCACGCGGCATTCTTCGCCACCAAAGAGGAATTCAAGCGGCATATTCCCGGAAGAATCATCGGGGTTTCGGCAGACCGCATGGGCAACCGGGCCCTGCGCATGGCCCTTCAGACCCGGGAGCAGCATATCCGCAGGGAAAAGGCGACCTCCAATATTTGTACGGCCCAGGCCCTGCTGGCCAACATGGCCGCCCTGTATGCCGTATACCACGGCCCCGAAGGCCTGACCCGGATCGCCACCAGGGTGACCACGCTTTGCAATGGCCTGGCCGAAATCCTGAAGCAACATGGATTCAGCCTGCTAAACGACACCTATTTTGATACGATCCGGGTGAAGGCGGAGCATGAAGGACGGTTCCGGACCCTGGCAGAGAACGAACATCTTAACTTCCATTATCCGGCGCAGGGCATTGTCGGAATTTCCCTGGATGAAACCACCACGCGGGAAGATGTTGGGCGCATCGTCTCGGTTTTTTTGGGATCACCGGAATTTCAGGTAAGGGATCAGTCCTTCAACCAGGGCAGCCTGGAGCAAATCCCCGCTTCGCTTCGGCGCAAGAGCTCCTTTTTGACCCACCCCGTATTCAACAGCCACCATTCCGAGACCCAGATGATGCGGTTTCTCAAGGGACTGGAGGGAAAGGATCTCGCCTTAAACACCTCCATGATTCCCCTGGGTTCCTGCACCATGAAGTTAAATGCGGCAACCGAGCTCATGCCCCTGAGCTGGCCGGAATGGTCTTCCATTCATCCCTTTGTCCCTTCCTCCCAGGCGGAGGGATATCTTCAATTGACCGCGGAACTGGAAGAAATGCTCTGCACCATCACCGGCCTGAAAGGTTGTTCCCTCCAACCCAATTCAGGTGCCCAGGGGGAATATACCGGACTGCTGGTGATCCGGGCTTACCTGCAGGATCTCGGGCAGGCCAACCGGAACAAAGTGCTGATCCCGGTTTCTGCCCACGGCACCAACCCGGCCAGCGCCGTCATGGCAGGGATGCAGGTCGTGGTGGTGCAATGCGACGCCGAAGGCAATATTGACCTGGAAGACCTCCGGGCCAAGGCCCAAAGCCATAGCTCAGACCTGGCCGCGCTCATGGTGACCTATCCATCGACCCATGGAGTCTTTGAAACCGGCATCCGGGAAATTTGCCAGATCATCCATGACCACGGGGGACAGGTCTATATGGACGGGGCGAACCTGAACGCCCAGGTGGGACTTACCTCCCCGGGCCTTGCAGGAGCGGATGTCTGCCATCTCAACCTGCATAAGACTTTTGCCATTCCTCATGGCGGGGGCGGTCCCGGCATGGGTCCGATCTGTGTCGCCGACCATCTGGTACCCTTTCTTCCCGGCCATCCCCTGAACCCCCATCCGGGGTCCAAGGCCATCCACGCTGTTTCCGCCGCACCCTTCGGCAGCGCGAGCATTCTTTTGATCTCCTATGGATATATCCGGATGCTTGGCCCCGCCGGACTCAAAAAGGCCAGCGAAGTGGCGATCCTGAATGCCAATTACATGAAATCGGTGCTGGCGCCCCATTTTGAGATCCTCTTTGGAGGTGCCGGCGGATACTGCGCTCATGAGTTTATTCTGGATCTCAGGCCGTTCAAGGCATTGGGGATTGAGGCTGAAGATGTGGCCAAGAGGTTGATGGATTATGGCTTCCATGCGCCCACCCTTTCTTTCCCGGTAGCGGGGACCCTGATGATCGAGCCGACGGAAAGTGAGGATAAGGCAGAACTGGACCGGTTCTGTCAGGCCCTGATTGCGATCCGGGGAGAAATTGCCGATATCGGGTCTGGAAAAAGCCCCAAGGAGGATAACCCCCTCAAAAATGCTCCCCATACCCTGGCCGAGGTGACTGCCGAGGCATGGTCCCACCCTTACAGCAGGAAGCAGGCAGGCTTCCCGCTGGAATACCTCAGGGAACAGAAATTCTGGCCCAGCGTGGCCCGGGTGAACAATACCCAGGGAGACCGCAACCTGATCTGCACTTGCGATCCGGTATCGTCCTACGCCAGCTGATCCCCTCTCAAAGTCAAAGCAGCAACCCCTCGACCTCTTTCCAGCTGTTGGCTCTTTCAAAACCGGTCTCGGAAAAATTATGGTTCTGGGTGAACAGGATCTTTCTTCCCCTGAAGGAGGTGAAGTTCCTGCTCCGGTCGTCGATCATGATATCGGTCTGGATCAGGTGCTTGTTGCCGCAGAGGCAGACCTGCCTCCAGGTCAGGAAGGGAAAATATTCCAGGGTCCAGTCCAGTTTATCTTTCAGGGAATTGGGAAATTCCGTGGCGGAGGAGCAGACGTATATTTCGTATCGGGAATTGAGCTTTTCCAGAACCTCCGGAGCATCCCGGATGACCGGGATATCCCTGCAGAAACCCGGAGTGTTCAGGTATTGCAGGAAAATGCCCCTCCTCTCTGGAGGCACCATGCTGCTGAGCTCCTTTCCCCGAAGCGCATCGTGATCGAACTCCACCCCGAAATCCCTTTTATACCAGACGATGAACTTGGCAAGGGTGTCCGCGATGGTCTCATCCATGTCAATGGCAATGGACTGCATAAGCATTTATTTTTTTGATTTGTTTGAAAACCGGAACCAGGCGGCGGCAAGCCCCAAACCGGACAGGGCCAGGCCCGTACCGCAGACTCCCTTCCATCCCAGTCCGTCCCAGGCCACGCTTCCCAGGGTGGAACCCAACGTGCCCCCGATAAAAAAGGAGGTCATGTAAATGGTGTTGATCCGGGTCCTGGCTTCGGGCAGAAGCGCATAGTTCCGGGCCATATTGGGGATATGGGCGGCCTGCAGTCCCAGATCCAGCAGGATCACTCCCGCGATCACCCAGGCAACACCAGACTGCCCGGCCCAAAGTACGGCATATCCCAGGATGATGACCAGGGATCCCCAGCGGATCGTCCGCAGCGGGTTCCCCCGGTCGATGATTTTGCCGATCAGGGGAGCGCTCAAGGCACCCCCTGCCCCGACAAGGCCGAAAAGGCCGATTACCGAAAGGGAATACCGGAAGGGAGGGGCTTCCAGGAAAAAAGCCATGGTGGCCCAGAAGGCGGAAATCGCTCCGAAAAGGGCCGCCCCGATCACGGCGCTCTGGCGGACCACCGGGTGTTGCCGGGCCAGCACGCCCAGGGAACGCATCAGTGCTCCGTAGCTTCCGCGGAATGCCGGGGATTCCCCGGGAAGGATCCTGAAGAACAGCCACCCCATGCAGGCCATCAGGGCCGCCGCGAAGAAATAAACCACACGCCACCCGAAATACTGGGCCACCAGGCCGCTCAGGGTCCGGGATGCGAGAATGCCCGCCAGCAAACCTCCCATGATGATTCCGATGACCCTGCCCCGCTCATCGTCCCGGGAAAGATGGGCCGCAAAGGGAAGAAAGACCTGGCAGGCGGTGGTAGCCATCCCGATTACCAGGCTGAGGCTGGCGAAAACCCAAAGCTTCCCGCTAAGGCCTGCCCCAAGGAGGGAAAGGCAGGCAGCTCCATGCATCCAAAGGATCATCCTGCGCCTGGGGATCTTATCTCCGAGCGGGACGATAAAAAACAGCCCGAGGCCATAACCACATTGGGTGAGGATATTGATCAGGGAAGCCTCCCCTTCTCCGACCCGGAACTGCCGGGCGAAGGCGCCCAGCAGGGGCTGGCAATAGTAGATATTGGCCACCATGACCCCACATCCGATGGCCATGAAGTATTTCAGGGAAGGGGGGGCTTCAGTCCGGGGAGCAATTGGGATTGGGGAAGCCATGGGCTGCTCGGGCTGCAATCATTTTTGAATGCTGAGCAACTGGACATCGAAGATCAGCACGGAGTTGGCTGGAATCTGGCCGTTGGCCTGGCCGCCATACCCGAGATCGGGGGGGATGAAAAGCCGCCATTTGGATCCGGTGGGCATCAGTTGAAGGGCTTCGGTCCAGCCCCGGATCACCCCATTGAGGCTAAAGGTGATCGGCTGCCCGCGCCGGATGGAACTATCGAAGATTTTTCCATTGATGAGGCGCCCTTCATAATGCACCGTTACCTTGTCCTGACCAGAAGGTTTTGGACCGTCGCCTTCCTCGAGAATCAGGTATTCCAGCCCGTCCGGAAGGGTCACCACCCCGGGTTTGGATTTATTCTCTTCCAGGAATTTCCGGCCTTCTGCGATGGCTTCCTCGGACCGCTTTTTCATCAGGGCCTGTAATTGTTCCGATATGATCATTTTAACCGTATTATCATCCAGGCGGGCACTGTCCCCGGAAAGGACCTGCTTCATCGCCAGATCAAATTGCTTCTGGTCGATATCGGTCAATCCCTGGGATTTCATCCACTCCGAAAAATTAACTGCCAGGGCATAGCTCAGGGAATCCCTGGCATTTTTCAAGGCATCCTTGTCCGGAAGTTTCCGGCGGTAAGTCACTTTCTTCTGCGCTGAGGCCGGGCTTAGGCAAAAACATAAAACCAGGAAAAAAAGGAACAGGAAATGCTGCAGGGGCCTCATAGGGATCCGGTCTCAGGGACCCAAAGTTAAAGAACAATGGGCATTTTCAGGGGATTTTGATTATTGGGAAGCGGAAAACTCCCCCGGTGAGGAGCCTGGATAGCGGGCAGGGACAAAAAAAACCGGTCCAGTCTGGATAGACTGAACCGGCCATTTGATTTTCCTTTTCGGAGTTTGGGAATCAATAATCCATTCCCATTCCGCCGCCGCCGGGGGGCATTGCAGGCGCGGAAGATTTAGGTTCCGGCTTGTCGGCGACCACACACTCGGTGGTCAGCAACATACCGGCAATGGAAGCCGCATTTTCCAGGGCGATGCGGGTGACCTTGGTCGGGTCAATCACGCCTGCGGAAAAGAGTTTCTCATATTGTTCGGTACGGGCATTGAACCCGTAGTCGCCCTTTCCTTCCTTCACTTTCTGGACCACGATGCTGCCTTCGATGCCGCTGTTCACCACGATCTGGCGAAGCGGTTCTTCGATGGCCCGTTTGACGATCGCGATACCCGTATTCTCATCCTCGTTCAGCCCTTTGAGCTTTTCGAGGGGTTCGATGCAACGGATATACGCTACCCCGCCGCCGGTTACGACTCCTTCTTCCACAGCTGCCCTGGTGGCATGGAGGGCATCGTCGACCCGGTCCTTCTTTTCTTTCATTTCCATTTCGGTAGCCGCTCCAACATAAAGCACGGCAACCCCGCCGCTGAGTTTGGCCAGCCTCTCCTGGAGTTTTTCCTTATCGTAATCGGAAGTAGTCACATCGATCTGCGCCTTGATCTGGTTGATCCGGGCGGTAATGTCAGCCTTCTTACCCTTTCCTCCGACGATGGTGGTGTTATCCTTGTCGATGGTAACGGTTTCAGCGCGGCCCAGATAAGTCAGGTCCGCATTTTCCAGCTTGTACCCGAGTTCCTCGGAAATTACGATTCCCGCGGTGAGCACGGCGATATCCTGCAACATTTCCTTGCGGCGGTCTCCAAAACCGGGTGCCTTGACGGCAGCCACTTTCAGAGTTCCGCGAAGTTTGTTGACCACGAGGGTGGCAAGTGCTTCCCCATCCAGGTCTTCTGCAATGATCAGCAGCGGAGCACTCTGCTGGGCCACTTTTTCCAGGATATGCAGGATATCCTTCATGGTGCTGATCTTCTTGTCATAGATCAGGATGTAGGGATTTTCCAGGTCAGCTTCCATCTTTTCGCTGTTGGTCACGAAATAGGCAGAGAGGTAACCCCGGTCAAACTGCATCCCTTCGACCACTTCAACGGTGGTATCGGTGCCCTTGGCTTCTTCCACGGTGATCACCCCGTCTTTGGTCACCTTCTGCATCGCTTCGGCAATCAGCTTCCCGATTTCAGCGTCATTATTGGCGGAAATGGCGGCAATCTGCTCGATCTTCTTGGTGTCATTGCCTACCTTCTCAGATTGTTTATGAAGATGCTCGACCACTACCTTCACCGCTTTTTCGATGCCCCTTTTCAGGTCCATCGGATTGGCTCCGGCAGCTACATTCTTCAGGCCCTCGCTGATGATGGACTGGGCCAGCACGGTGGCGGTAGTCGTACCATCCCCGGCGATGTCTGCAGTCTTGGAAGCTACTTCCTTGACCATCTGGGCTCCCATGTTTTCGATGGGGTCATCCAGCTCGATTTCCTTGGCAACGGTTACCCCGTCCTTGGTTATCGTGGGTGCGCCATATTTCTTTTCAAGAACGACGTTCCGGCCTTTTGGGCCCAGAGTCACCTTCACGGCATTGGCCAGGATGTCCACGCCTCTTTTCATCTTGTTGCGTGCCTCGACCTCAAAAAATAATTGTTTTGCCATAATTGGTTCAGATTTAAAGTTTAAAGGATAGCCTGAAACAGAATACCGGCTCTTTGCAGGTTTAATTTTTCAATTACATTACGGCCAGGATGTCCGATTCCCTCATGATCAGGTAATCTTCCCCCTCATAGGAAATCTCGGTCCCGGAGTACTTTCCGTAAAGAACGCTGTCCCCCACTTTAACGGTGACGGGTTCGTCCTTTTTGCCAGGTCCAGCCGCAACCACGGTGCCTCTTTGGGGCTTTTCCTTGGCGGTGTCGGGTATGATGATCCCGCCTTTGGATTTTTCTTCCCCTTCGGCAGGTTTAACGATGACCCTGTCAGACAAGGGTTTAATGCTTAATTTTTTACTCATAGCTCTAAGGTTTTATTGAGAAGATTATTTCAGATTGTTCCCTTAACCATAATTATGCCATCCCTAGAGGAAGGGACAAATTTGCAGTTCAGAATTCAGGGAGGACAAAAGTACAATTTCCTGATGCATTTTCCCCCGCAAAAATGGCAGTTTTAAGGTTTTTATGCGATTTCCCTACATATAAAAATATTACATATTAAAAATGCTGATGGCCTGTCTTCCCCCCGGTTTCCGGCTTCCCCGAATATTTGCCTGCGGTACGGCTGCTATTCGTAGTTTTGCGCCCTTGTTACTCAAGGCTCTTTGAAAAATGATCAGCAGAAGGAACATACGGGTGAAGGTTATGCAAACCCTTTACGTGCTGGATGCCCTGAATTCCCCGGATGCTGCGGCGGGAGCCGAAAAATCCCTCCAGCAGAACCTGGACCAGACTGAAACGATGTTCCTTTACCTGCTTTTACTCCTGACCCGGGTCGCCGTTTACGCCCAGGAGGATGCCCGGCTGCGTGCCTCAAAGCGGCTGATCACCGAAAAGGACCTCAACATCAATACCCGGATTGCGGAAAATTCCCTAATCCGTCATCTGGTGCAGGATGCTGCCTTTCAGAAGAAGGTGAAAAGTCTTTTGATCAACCACCTTCCGGATCAGGAATTGGTCAAAAAAATCTATGCTGAACTCACCGCATCCCAGCCATACCTGGAATATATCTGCCACCAGGAGCGCACCGACCCGGAGGAGAGGCAAATCATCCACCATCTTTTCAACGGGATCATGATGCGGATGGAACAGCTCGATCAGCACCTGGAAGATTGTTTCATCCATTGGCCCGATGACCGGGACATGGTGATCCAGCTGGTAAATCATTTCCTGGCAAAATCGGGTTCTTTCCCTTTGCAGGAACTGATCAGCCCGGAGAAAAAGCAATACGCCTATGAACTGCTCAGAACCGTCCTGGAGAAAAAGGAATATTGCCTGGAACTGATCCGCCCCAAGCTCCAGAACTGGGATCCAGACCGGATCGCCTCAATCGATATGATCATCATGCAGATGGGAATCTGCGAATTCCTTTATTTCCCTACCATCCCGGCCAAGGTGACCATAAATGAATATATTGATATTGCCAAGACCTACAGCACCCCGGAAAGCGGCCATTTCGTTAACGGATTGCTGGACAATTTGCTGAAGGACCTGGAATCCGGAGGCAAAATTCATAAGTCCGACCGGGGCAGGCCATAATCCGTAAAATGAGTAGTTTTGCAGCCGGTATCATGAAGATTGTTGAAGTCCTGCTCCTGATGGCCTTCCTGAGCCTGGGCTGTCAGCATGTCAGTTACACGGTCAGCGGGTCTGGCCGTTTTCCTGTTCTCAAGTTCACCGACTCGGTGCATGATTTCGGGACTATCCGGGAGGGCCAGCAGGTCAGCTGGTTGTTCCGCTTCAGAAACACCGGTAATTCGGATCTGCTCCTGGTTTCGGCCGCTTCAACCTGCGGATGCACCATCCCGGAGTTTCCTGAAAAGCCGGTATCACCAGGGGACACCGGCAGCATCCGGGTGGTATTTGACAGCCGGTATAAGACCGGAAGGCAGGTGAAGCCCGTGTACATCCAGGGCAATACCAGGCCGCCCCTGAGTAAGGTGACAATCACCTGCAACGTATTAGCATCCACTGAAAACTGAAACAAATACCTGAACCCAATAATCCTGAGTTATGATGAATTATCCCCTGACCGCACTGTTCCTGATGCAGCCCACCGGAAAAGCCTCTGCCGGAAGCAATTACGGCACCTTCCTTTTCATGGGTGCGGCGGTCCTGATCATGTATTTTTTCATGATCCGGCCCAATAGCAAGAAAAGCAAGATGCAGAAGGATTTCAACGAAAGCATTCAAAAAGGAGACCGCATCGTCACCATCGCCGGCATTCATGGAAAGATCACCAAGATGAATGAGGACGGGACGATTCAGATTGAAATCGGGCCCGGCAATTTTATGACCATTGAAAAATCCGCCATTTCAATGGATTACACCCAGGCCCATATCAAACGGACCGAGACCAAGAAGGCCCAGGCCTGAGCGGCCATTCCAAGAACCACAGCACATGCTCAAGGTGGGGATCACCGGTGGGATCGGATCGGGCAAATCAACGGTTTGCAGGATCTTTTCCATACTCGGCGTTCCGGTATACCATGCTGATGCCCGGGCCAGATTCCTCATGCAGTCCGATCCCGGCCTGAAGGAAAGCCTCCTGTCCCGTTTTGGAAAAGAAACCTACAAGGAGGAGATCCTGGACCGGGATTACCTTGCTTCCCGGGTTTTCGGTAATCCGGGGGCCCTTTCAGACCTGAACGCGCTGGTCCACCCCGCGGTGATCCGGGATGCCCAGGCCTGGTTCGATTCCCAGAATACTACTTATGTAATCAAGGAAGCCGCCCTTCTTTTCGAAAGCGGGGCATTCCACCTGCTGGACCTGGTCATCGGGGTTTCCGCTCCGCAGCCCCTCCGGGTGCTGCGGGCCATGAAAAGAGATGGAAAAACAAGGGAGGAGATCCTCCGGCGCATGAAGGCCCAGATCCCGGAAGAAATGAAGATGCTGCTTTGCCAGGAAGTGCTGTTTAACGATGAAAGGCAGCTTCTGATTCCCCAGGTGCTCCGGCTTCACCAGAAGTTCCTCAGTCAGACCGGATTCGCCTCCCGGCCCGGCCCTGTCGAATTTACACCCTGATCGTTCCTTCCAGGTATACCTGGCAGCGTCCGGACATCAATACCCGGTCCCCCCGAAGTTCGCAATCGAAGCTCCCTCCGCGGGCCGATAATTGCCTGGCGCTCAGGGAATTTTTTCCCAGGCGTTCCGCCCAGAAGGGAACCAGAACGGTATGGGCCGAACCCGTCACCGGATCCTCGTCAATGCCTACGGCCGGGGCAAAGAACCTCGAAACAAAATCCGTTTTCCTCCCTGGGGCGGTTACCATCAGGCCCCGCATTTCCACTTTGGCCAACCTGGCAAAATCAGGTCGCAGGCCCAGGACCCCTTCTTCCTGGTCCAGGACATAGAGGTAATCAGTCTTCCCTTTCCGGATTTCAAGGGCCGCCACTCCGAGGCTTTCCCTCAGGCCCTCAGGAACATGCTCAACCGGTTGGGCCTTATCGGCCGGGAAATCCAGGGTAAGGAACCCCTCCTTACCGCGGGTGACCAGGAGCTTTCCGCTATGGGTTTCAAATGGAATGACCTTGCCAGGCCAGGAAAGCTTTTCAAAGAGCACCCAGGCCGATGCCAGGGTTGCATGGCCGCATAAGGCGACTTCCTTTTTCGGGGTGAACCATCGAAGCCTGAAACCATCCCCGTTTCGAACGAAAAATGCGGTTTCCGAAAGGTTGTTCTCCGAAGCAATGGATTGAAGAAGCCGGTCATCGGGCCAGGACTCCAGGGGGCAGACGGCAGCAGGATTGCCGGCGAACAAGTGGTCGGCAAATGCGTCTACCTGGTAAATGGGAATAAACATGGGGAAAACTTCAGGGTCAATGAAGGGCAGCAACAGCGCTGGCAATCCGTTCGGCAGCGGCCCTAAGCTTATCGATGGATGCAGCGTAGGAAAAACGGATGCAGGAAGGCGCGCCAAAAGCGCTGCCTGCGACAGCAGAAACCCTGCCCTGATGCAACAGGTACATCCCCAGGTCATCGGAATCACCGATTACGGTCTTGCCGTCTGAAAGGCCATATAATTCCGAAACGTCCGGAAACAGGTAAAAGGCTCCGTCGGGCGGGGTGATCCGCATTCCGGTAACCTGCCCGAGGGCGGCCACCAGGAAGTCCCTCCGGTCGCGGAATTCCGCCGTCATGGCCCGGGAAGGAGCAAGGTCCCCCTGAAGCGCTGTTATGCCGGCCCGCTGGGTGATGGAGCAGGTTCCTGAGGTGAACTGGCTCTGCATTTTTTCGCAGGCCTTCGCGATGGATAAAGGAGCGGCGATATATCCCAACCTCCAGCCCGTCATGGCAAAACCTTTACTCAAACCGTTGACGATAATCAGCCTCTCTTTCAATTGCTGGAACTGCCCGATGCTTTCATGACCCCCGGAATAATTGATATACTCATAGATTTCATCGGAGATGATATAGAGTTGAGGGTGTTTTTCCAGTACCTGGGCAAGTGCAGCCAGTTCCTGGCGGGAATACACTGATCCGGTAGGATTGCAGGGGGAGGAAAAAATGATGACCCGGCTGCGATCCGTAATGGCTTCCTCAAGCTGCTGCGGCAGAATCTTGTACTGCTGTTCCATTGCGCAGTAGACCAGCTTCACTTTCCCCCGGGCAAGCCGGGCTATATCCGCGTAGCTGACCCAGTACGGTGCGGGTATGATCACCTCATCCCCCTCATTGACCAGGCTCAGCATCGCATTGGCAATGCTTTGCTTGGCCCCGGTGGAAACCACGATTTGTTCCGGACTGAACTGGAGCTGATTATCCCGTTTGAACTTATGAACCACCGCCTCCCGGAGCTCCGGGTATCCTGCTACCGGCGTATAATGGG
>DATKSX010000087.1:0-2601 GCA_035531415.1 Chitinophagaceae bacterium | reverse complement strand
GCTTCCTTGATGGCGCGGATTGTTCGCTGCATGAGGCCTTCGGGATTTAACGCTTCCTTTCCCCGGTTATCCTTCAGTTTTTCAGGGACCTTGACGAAAAGCAGCACGCTGGGAATTCCGAGACCCTGTAACTCCCTGACTTCTTTTACCGTAAGGTCCAGGCTTTGCCTGAAATATCCCGGCATGGAGGAGATTGCTTCCTGGATCCCTTTTCCTTCGACCACGAAAAGGGGAGCGATGAAATCCCGGGGCTGAAGGGTGTTTTCTGCTACCATGGACCGGATCGCCGGGCTGGCCCTGAGGATCCTGTTTCTTTTGATGAGGTTCATAAAGTATATTTTCAAATCGATTTGGGGATGGCCTGGGAATGGAATACCCAGTCCCTGGGTTTCAGGTATTGCAGCAGCCGGGCTTCCTCCGAACCGGGGTCGGGCGCATCATCATATTCCCACCGGGCCCGGGGCGGAAGGCTCATCAGGATACTTTCGGTCCTCCCCCCGGTCTTCAGGCCGAAAAGGGTTCCCCGGTCATGGATGAGGTTGAACTCCACATACCGCCCCCGGCGGATTTCCTGCCAGAATCGTTGCTGATCCCCATAGGGGAGACGCTTTCTCTTTTCAAGGATGGGCAGGTAACTTTCCAGGAAGGTGCCACCGGCCGACCGGGAAAATTCCAAAAGGGTTTCGCAGGAAATTCCTGATTCAGGCCGGAGATAATCATAAAAAATTCCGCCGATCCCGCGCATCTCGTTGGCCCGGTGGCGGTTCACAAAATATTCCTCGCATTGTTTTTTAAACCGGGGATACCATTGGCCGGAGAAGCGGTCGCAAACGGATTTAAGGGTTTGGTGGAAATGAACCCCGTCCTCTTCAAAAAGGTAAAAAGGCGTCAGGTCGCTGCCACCACCGAACCAGAAGTCACTCAGGGCTCCGGACGAATCATAAAGCTCAAAATACCGGTAATTGGCGTGGACGGTGGGAACCATGGGGCTTAGTGGATGGAGGACCAGAGATATACCGCAGGCAAAAAATCGGCTGTCCTTTGCCTCAAGAGTGCGGGCCAAGGAATCCGGAAGGATCCCATGAACCTGGGAGGTATTCACCCCTGCTTTCTCAAAGACTTTCCCATGAGACATGATCTTACTCAGCCCTCCTCCTCCCTCCGCCCTTTGCCAGCGGTCTTCCCGGAATAACGCTTTCCCGTCCTGCTGCTCCAGGGCAGTGCAGATGGTGGCCTGAAGCTGTTGGATCCATTCTGAAAACGCTTCCTTAACTGCCATGGGAATTGTGTTGGACAGGCCGGACCAGGGTCCGGACTACCAGGTCATATCTTTTACGGTATCCACGAAAGCCCGGGCATGGGATACCGGGGTCTCCGGCAGAATGCCATGGCCCAGGTTGGCGATATATCGGTCTTTGCCGAATCCCCGCACCATGTTGCGGGTCAGATGAACAATCTCCTGGACGGGAGCCAACAGATGCGCCGGATCCAGGTTGCCCTGGAGGCAAACCTCAGAACCGGCCCAATTGCGGGCCTCTCCAGGCCCGATGCACCAGTCCAGTCCGATGCCCTGGGCTCCCGTGGATCCCAGTTCTTCCAGCGCATACCAGGAGCCCTTGGAAAAAAGGATGACCGGACAAATTCCCTGTAATTCCGTCACGATCTGTTTCAGGTAGGGGAGAGATAGCCTTTTAAAATCCTCGGGTCCCAACAGGCCACCCCAGGAATCAAAAACCTGAAGGCAATCCGCTCCGGCCTCGGCCTGTCCTTTCAGGTAGGAGATGGTGGTTTCAGTGATCATGCCCAGCAGTTCACCGGCCGCTTCCGGGTTTCGGAAACAAAAACCCTTGGCCTGGTCGAATGTTTTGGATCCCGTCCCTTCCACCATATAACAAAGGATGGTCCAGGGAGATCCAGCGAACCCGATGAGGGGAACCCTGCCTCCCAGTTCGGAACAGGTGAGGCGGATCGCCTCAAACACAAATTGAAGCCTTTCGGCGACGTCTGGAACCTCGATCCTTTCCAGGTCCTCCCTGGACCGAAGGGGTTCAGGAAGGACCGGGCCCCGGCCATCCACCAACTGCACTTCAAGACCCATGGCCCTGGGCACGACCAGAATATCGGAAAACAGGATGGCGGCGTCCACCCCGATCTGCTCCACCGGCATCATGGTGATGCGTGCAGCCAGCTCAGGAGTCTCGCACCGGGTGAAAAATGAATATTGTTCCCTCAGTTTTCGAAACTCAGGAAGGTAACGGCCTGCCTGGCGCATCATCCAAACCGGAGGCCGGGATACCGTTTCACCCCGCAGGGCCCTGAGCAGCAAATCATTTTTTAAGGCATTCATGGGGTGAGGGATGGATCGTAATGATGGATCAGGGCTTCCACCAGCCGCTTCGGGCTGGGGAAGGCCCCGGTGATCACCTGGTTCGGGACCAGGGACCGCAAGGCTTCGGCTGTCGTCCTTCCGATGGCGAAGCAGACCGTTTCAGGCCTGACCTGGTTGGCGGAAAAAAAACTATCCACCCCGCTCGGGCTGAAAAAAAGGATGGCATCATAAGTTTTGCCCAGCGCCACCTGGTTCACGCGGGTCTCGTAGAC
>DATKSX010000086.1:0-3272 GCA_035531415.1 Chitinophagaceae bacterium | reverse complement strand
TTGGAGGGCATCCCCCAATCGTTTAACCTGATGGGATATCTTACTTCCGGTGCCCTGGCTTTCGGACCGGAGAAAACCATCGTGGACGATGGTGAGACCATCCTGTTTTCCAATTCGGGCGATTGGATCACCCTGGAAAATCCGGGCCAGGAGCCTGCGGATCTTTTCCTGTTCGGAGGGGAACCGATCCTGGAACCAGTGGTTGCCTCCGGCCCCTTCGTCATGAACACCCGGGAGGAAATCCAGGAAGCCTACCGGCAATTCCGGGAAGGGCAGTTCGGATTGCTCCATCCCGCCCAAAAAGCACCTCAATCCTGAACTATGGAAAAGATCCTGCATCAGGCATCCACCAGAGGCCATGCCAACCATGGCTGGCTGGATAGCTATCATACTTTCAGCTTTGCCGATTATTACGATCCGCGCAGGGTCCATTTCGGGGCGCTCCGCGTGCTGAACGATGACACCGTGGCGGGGGGAAAGGGGTTTGGAACCCATCCCCATGATAACATGGAGATCATTACCATCCCGCTTTCCGGGGCCCTGGAGCACCGGGACAACATGGGGACCCATGGGGTGATCCGAAGCGGGGACATTCAGGTCATGACCGCTGGAACCGGGATCACCCATTCTGAATTCAATGCATCCCCAACGGATCCGGTGAACTTTCTTCAGATCTGGATCATGCCGGAAAAAAGAAATATCCCTCCGCGGTATGACCAGCGCAGTTTTGCCCCCGGGGAAAGGCTGAACCGCTGGCAGATTGTGATATCACCCCTGGAGGCCGATGGCGCCCTTCGGATCAACCAGCAGGTCTGGTTTGCCCTCACCCGGCTGGAGCCGGGCCGGTCCCTGTCCTGGAAACCCCGGCAGAATCCGGGCGCCCTTTACATTTTTGTTCTGGATGGAGGAGTGCGGGTCGGCGGACAGAACCTGGGCCGGAGGGACGGGCTGGGTATCCTGGGGCCGGAGGGGGAGCCTGAATTCCAGGCGGAAAAGCAGACGGACCTCCTGCTCCTGGATTTGCCCCTTTGATCAGCTACCGGAATCCCGTTTTTTTTCTGATTTTGCCGTATATTGTAGTTGGAAGGGAGCATAAAACCAACTCACACATATGGAAGCACAGCAGCATATTTCCGCACTCCATCAGGATATCGAATCGTGGAAAATGGATGTGGATTTCGTCCGCAAGGATGTCCAGTATTTACGGGAAAGACTGTTGGAAGTGGCCGGAAAAAACAGTTCCCGGGAAGCCATGGTCCAGGTGGAACATTTCCAGAATCTTTTTCTGCGACAGCACGAGGTTGCAGATGAACTTTTTCATGACCTCAAACAGGCCAATAAAAGCCTCCGGGTAGCCATTCAGGAAGTGCCTGCCCTCTATGGCCCCGTCATGGAGGAAGAGCATTCGGTGCTCCGCGAGAGGGTGGAAGTTTTTGATAAACTATTCCGGGAACTCAAAAATGAGTTCAATAATTTCCTGAGGAAATGGATGTGAGGGCTTCACTGATCCCCGTCTTCAGCCCATAACAAACCTCACCAGATTAAGGCATATCCCTACCTCCAATCATCCAGCAGGAATATCCCGGGATGATTATAACCCGCTTCATTTGGCCTTTGCATGGCTACCCCGAGGGTATCGATCCTGAAACCCATTTCCAGAAGTTGGTGGTAAGCCTCCTGCCTTGATAAGTTGACCCCAGCCGTGAGACGGCTCAGGTTTTTCTTTTCCGCCAGGGAGCAACAGGCCCGGATCAGGCGGTCAAAATACTTTGGGGCATCCGCAGAAGGCGACACGGCGGCGAATTTTATATAACAGATATCCTTTCCGGCTTCGGTCCCCGGCCCGAAGTGGCAGACCGCGAAAGCGGCGAGTTCGTTTTTTTCAAAGATCAGTACGGTCTCTCCCAGCAGCTGATCCCGGACCGCTTCGATTTCCCGGCGCAGATCCAGGCCTCCCAGGATTTTTTCCGTCAATTGCCTGCAGGCGGTTATGGTTTTGTTGCTTTCCTCCTTCCTACTTTCCGAAAGCAGGGCATAATGCGGTTTTTCCCCCGCCCCGGAAACGGGCCTGGACAGGATTGCCGTGAGAAACCTGGGCCAGAAGCCGTACCGCTGGTATAACCCCAGGTGTTTCGGACTGGTTGAAAAGGTGAACAGACCCGCATGGCGGGTCTTCCAGCCGGAAAAGCATTCCAGGACAGGTTCCATCAGGAGCCGGGCCACACCCTGGTCCCAGTAATCCGGCCGGACGGTCAGGGGCCCGAAAAATCCAACGCTTCCCCAGTTGGTCACAAAAACGGATCCCACCAGCTCATCGCCTGAATGGGCAACAAAAGCGGCATCCGGGTCGGCTCTCCACCGGGTCCGGATATAGTCGGTCTCTCCCATAAAGGTCATGGGATCGGGAAGCTTCAGGAAGGTTCCGAAAGCCAGACGGGTGACCCGGTCTGCCTCACCGAGGTCCATTTCCGTCATTTTCCGGATCCGGATCGGAGGCATGGGTTGGGAAGAATTGCCGGGGGCAGGAGCCATGGGGTATAATTTTGGGGCGGGTTTGTAAAGAATGGGATTTGAAACAGGAAAATACTATGGTTTGTTGAATTCCCGAAGGGACCCGTAACCCCCTCATGAACATCCTTGCTCCGGTTTAACCTTCCAGCCGGATTTCGACTGCATCGCTCAGGGGATAACCCGTACAGGTGAGGACCCAGCCTTCCCGGAGGTCGCGGTCGGTGAGCACCTCATTGGCGGTCATCCTTATTTTGCCCTGGAGCAGCCTGCATTTGCAGGTAGAGCAAACCCCGCCCCTGCAGCTGTAGGGAATCGGAATGCCCTGGTCCAGCGCGGCCTGGAGGATATTCTGAAAGGGGGCCACCCGGATCCTCAGGGTGGCCCCGCCGGTCCTGATCCGCATCTCGTGGGATTCCCCCAACCCCGGCGAGGGGGGAGGAGGGGGAAGCACCAGGAAATTTTCCCGGTGGATCTGGCTTTCGTTAAATCCCAGGTATCTCAGGGTAAGCATCACCATCCGCATATAGGCGGGTGGTCCGCAGGTTAAAAATTCGGCGCGGTCCCGCGGAAATTGGAGGTAGCTGTCCACCAGGGTTTCCAGCAAGCCGTTGTTCAAATGACCCTGGATTACCGGTTCCCCGGAACCGGCCTGGCTGAGGATATGGATGCAGGTGAAACGGGAAGGGTGAAGCCGCTGAAGGGTTTCCAGCTCGTTGAAGAAGATGATGGAACTGCGGCGGGTATTGCTGTACAGAAGAATA
>DATKSX010000085.1:0-9257 GCA_035531415.1 Chitinophagaceae bacterium | reverse complement strand
GATTTTTCCCCCCGATCCAATTTTTCGGGGACCGGACCCCGGTTTCCTTCCATGCAATGGGCGATGAACCCAGGTCCTTCCCGGTCCCTGCTGATGAAATCCCCGAAGGCCTGAACCGGATTCAGCTGCGGGAGGATATATTGCCGGGACTGGATCATCGCCGAAACCATGATCTGCCGAATCCTGGTTTCCTTCAGGTTGGCCTTGAGCGACCTTCCGGTCTTCAGGGGATGGATCCCTGAAATCCCGATTTCCACCGCCTTTTCCACGAGCCATTCCCAGCGGGAATTATTCCCCGGGATGGGGATGGCAATGGAAGGATAGGGATAAGCGGGCAGGTGAACCAGCTCGGTGCAGATCAACTCCACCGTGCAGCGTCCTGCGGTGATACCGGAAATGGAACCACGGAATTTTTTTCCATTGCCGTCGGTGAGCAGGACCTCATCCCCGGTCTTCTTCCGCAGGGAATGGAGGCAGTGGCGGGAGGCATTTTCATCCAGGGCGTATTGCCCGGATGTTTCCTGGATCCCGGGTGCGTAAAACAGGGGGAGTTCCATGGCGGGATCAGGTCATGAATGCATCAGATCAAAGGGGGTTTTCTTCGGTCCAGTTGTCCTGGTCATTGAAATCCATATCGTTCATCCTGGACCCTTTTTCGATATAAATTTTGTGCTGCTCGTTGTCCCCGGGCTTTCTCATCCCCGAGAATGGATCGTTTCCGAATTCCTTTAATGGCGCCTCTTCAAATCGCTGGATATGGCTCAGCAGCCGGAGCCCGACGGTATCCAGGGGCCCGTTGCGGTGCTTGGCGATGCTGATATCGGTCCTCCCGTTATAAGCCTCCCCCATCTCGTTTTCCGTGAGACCATCGGCTTCCGGCCGATACAGGAACATCACCAGATCGGCATCCTGCTCAATTGCACCGGATTCCCGCAGGTCGCTCAACTGGGGCTTCCTGGACCTTTCCTTTCTTTTTTCCACTTCCCTGCTGAGCTGGGAAAGAGCGATGACGGGCACCTGGAGCTCCTTGGCAAGTCCTTTCAGGTCGCGGGAGATCTTGCTGATCTCCTGCTCCCGGTTGGTATTGCGGTTCTCTCCGGTCCCGCTCATCAGCTGCAGGTAATCGATGACGATCAGCCCGATATTGTATTTCCCTTTCAGTCTCCGGCATTTGGCCCGGAGTTCGAAAATGTTCAGCGCCGCGGTGTCATCCAGGTAAATTGGGGCAACCCCCAGTTTCTGAACTCCCGCATTGAGCTGGTGGAATTCGTGGTCCTCCAGCTTTCCTGTGGAGATCTTCGAAAGGTTGATCCCGGTCTCGCTGGCCAAAAGCCGTTGAACGATCTGGCCGCAGGACATTTCCAGGGAGAACACGGCCACCGGCACAGGCCGTTTGGGATGCAGGGCTGCATTCCGGGCCAGGTTCAAGGCGAATGCGGTCTTACCCACGGAAGGCCTTGCGGCAAGGATGATCAGGTCCGTTGGCTGCCAGCCGTTGGTGATTTTATCCAGGGAAGGAAATCCGGAATGGATCCCGGTGATATCCTCCTTTCTGCTTTTGAGATCTTCGATCTGCTTGATCACCTTGACCAGGAAATGGTCAATGCTTTTGAAATTCTGGCGCAGGTTATTGTCGGTGATCCCGAAAAGCTTGGTTTCGGCGCTATCCAGAAGATTGAATACATCGGTAGTGTCCTCATAGGCTTCCCCGATGATTTCTCCGGAAATCCGGATCAATTCCCGCTGGATGAATTTTTGCAGGATGATCCTGGCGTGGGCTTCGATGTTGGCCGAAGAGACGACCGAGTTCGTCAGCTTGGTTACGAAATAAGGTCCTCCGACCAGGTCCAGCTCTCCGGTGAGCTTCATTTCCTCCACAACGGTGAGGATATCCACCGGAAAGGATTTTGCAGCGAGCCGCTTCATCGCAGCGAAAATCCGCTGGTGGGCCTCCACATAAAAGCATTCCGGTTTCAGTAACTCGATGGCCGTATCGAAGGCCACCTTTTCAAGCATTATCGCACCAAGTACGGCTTCCTCCAGGTCCCGCGCCTGTGGAGGGACCTTGCCGAATACCATCGTGGAAATATCGACGGTTTTTCTTCTCAGGTTACGGTCCTTTTTAACCTTGGATAACTCTTCCATTCGCGTGTATGGGTTAGTAGGTTGTAGGGGGTTGGGGGATCCGGATTGCCAACTAATAGGAATTCCGGGTGACCGGAACTTTAATTAATTGTAAAATTTCTTCCCCTTCAAACCTAAGGTAATTGAGTTTTTCAGTTATAAGAAAATAAACGACCCCAAATAATTATTATATAGTAATGAACAGCTTTCCCCATTTTCGATATCGGTTTTCCACATTTTAAACAGGGATTTCCCCCGGACCCCAAAGTTATCCACTAAATCAAGGAATTCACCACCGGCTTTTACCCCATCGGGGCCGGAGTCCGTGCAAAAAGATTTTCCCGAATTCCGGGGATTAAAATCAAAAAATTGCTATGGGGGAAGTTGCTAATTTTACCGCCCGGGAAGGCTGATTCCGGACCTTGTAGCCTGGCCCCCGCTCCAAAATACTTCGGATGAAGATTTCCCTGAACTGGTTGAAAGAATACCTCCCTGTACCGATCGCTCCAACACAACTCGCTGAAATCCTTACCGGTATCGGACTGGAAGTGGAAAGCCTGGACCGGGTGGAACGGGTCAGGGGAGGCCTTGAAGGGCTGTTGGTCGGCAGGGTGGTTGATGTTTCCCCCCACCCGGGAGCCGACCGGCTCCGGGTCACCCGGGTAGACACCGGAAAGGGAGAAATTCTTCAGATCGTTTGCGGGGCTCCGAATGTGGCAAAGGACCAAAAAGTGGTGGTCGCGCCTCCGGGCAGCACGATTTATCCCCTGGAAGGCCCTCCCCTTACCCTCCGCGTAGCGAAAATACGGGGGGTGGAAAGCTACGGCATGATCTGTGCCGAAGACGAGCTCGGTTTGGGGAAAAACCATGAAGGGATCCTCATCCTGGACCAGACGGCGGTTGCCGGCTCCCCTGCGAAAAATTATTTCGATCTCCCTGCCGAC
Source organism: Chitinophagaceae bacterium (assembly GCA_035531415.1). GTDB lineage: Bacteria > Bacteroidota > Bacteroidia > Chitinophagales > Chitinophagaceae > JANWKA01. Next base: position 6,189 of record DATKSX010000085.1, on the reverse strand, counting down.
GAAATTTTCACGATCGGCCTAACCCCGAACCGGATATCGGCCATGAGCCATATCGGCGTGGCAAGGGAAATCTGCACCTGGCTCAACCATCACCAGGGATCCTCCCTCCGGCCGGTCCTCCCGGAAAACGGACCCTTCCCGAAAGCGGACCAGGAAACCAGCCTGGAAATTCATATCGGGGACCCCCGGGGTTGTCGCAGATACGCCGGAGTGACCATCAGCGGAATTCAGGTTGGCCCTTCTCCGGCCTGGGTCGCAGAGCGGCTTCTTTCCGTGGGGATCCGTCCGATCAACAATATTGTGGATATCACCAATTATGTTCTCCTGGAATACGGCCAACCCCTCCATGCCTTTGACCTGGACCGGATTGGAGGAAAACAGCTCCTCATTGGAAAAGGAAGTAAAGGGACCCTGGCCACCCTGGATGGTAAGGAACGAAAGATCGATCCCCAGGACCTGGTGATCTCCGACTCCCATGGACCCCTCTGCCTGGCGGGGGTTTCGGGCGGCCTGGAATCGGGCATACAGGAAGGGACCCGGAATATTTTCCTGGAAAGCGCATGGTTCGACCCGATATCCGTCCGCAGGACCTCCCTGCGCCTTGGATTGCGCACCGACGCGGCGCTTCGTTTTGAGAAGGGGGCGGACATTTCCCTGGTTCCCACCGCCCTGCGTCGGGCCGCAAGCCTGGTATGCAGCGTTGCCGGGGGCAGGATTTCTTCGGATTTTCTGGACTACTACCCTTCCCCGATGCAGCAGACTTCCCTTCATGTAGATTATGCCTACCTGGACCGGACCGGTGGAAAGCATTTTGCTCCGGAACGGGTTCTTGCCTTGCTCAGGAGCCTGGAATTTGGAATCGAAAAGGAAGATATACAGGGGTTCACCGCATTGGTGCCATACAGCTTTCCCGACATCAATTCGGATTGTGATATCGCCGAGGAAGTGATGCGTTTCGACGGACTGGACCAGATCCCGATCCCGGTAAGAATTTCCTTCGTTCCTTCCCCGGAACCGGACGAGACCTTCCAGCAGCTTCGGGAAAGAACCTCAGATTACCTTTCCTCCTCCGGGTTTTATGAAATCCTGACCCCTTCCATCGTATCCCGGGAAAAGGGCGGACCGGAACAGGAGGATAAAAGGATCCGGCTGATCAATCCACTGAATGCTGAAATGGATGAACTGCGGAACTCCCTGCTCCCGGGAGGCCTTCAGGTCATCGCCTATAACCTGAACCGGCAAAACTATTCCCTACTCCTGTACGAGTTCGGAAAAACCTACCAGCGGGCGGAAACCCTGGAGGAATCCGAACAGTTGGGAGTCTGGATGACCGGTGAAGCCTTGGAGAACTGGTCCGGAAGGGGACTCCGGCCGGACCATTACCTGCTCAAGGGGTTCCTGACGAACCTGCTCACCCATTTGGGAATCGGGGCGGTAGGATTCAGGGAGAACTCCTCCGGTGACCTGGAGGAGGTCCAGTTCCTGGAAAGCGGGGGACAGACCCTGGGTTTTTACGGGAAAGTGGCCTCCCGGCCGGTTGCCGAAGCAGGGATCCGGCAGGAAGTATGGCATGGGATCCTTTATTGGAACACCATTTGCAGGATGGCTCCCCGGGAAGGGATCAAAAGCAACCCTCCCCCCAGATTTCCCGGGGTCAAAAGGGATCTTTCCCTGATTCTGGACCGGCAGGTGCGCTATTCGGAACTGCAGGAAATGATCCGCGAACTGAAACTGCCCCTGCTCCGGCAAATGGAACTTTTTGATGTGTTTGAAAGTGAAAAGCTGGGTACGAACCGGAAATCCTACGCATTGCGGTTCCTGTTCCGGGATGATGCCAGGACCCTGACGGAAAAGGACATTGACGGAGCCTTGCAAAAGATCATCGGAGCCCTGAAAGGCCAACTGAATGCAGAAATCCGGAATTAAGCCTAATTTGGATCATCATGATGCAACCTGACCTGCAGTTGAAAAGGATTGAGGACAAGGTGCAGATGCTGGTCAAAAAATACCAGCATCTGAAGCAGGAGAACCTTTCCCTTCACAAGCTGGTTGAAAGCAAAACCAATGAGCTTTTGAAAAGCCGGCAGAAAGCGACGCTGCTGGAGGAAAACACCAAGCTTCAGAAATTAAAGGGCACCAAAAGCCAGGCCGGGTTGGACGAGGGAGATAAAAAGAACCTGCAGTCTCTCATCAGCGAATATATCCGGGAGATCGACCGGTGCATCTCCCGGCTCAGCGATTAGGATTTCCCCGGAATACAACCCCTATGGAGGAAGAAAAACTGATCCCGATTAACGTAGTGGTCGCGGACCGGAGCTACCGGCTGAAGGTTCATCCCCATGAAGAAGAGCAGGTCCGTGGCGCAGTAAAGCGTATTAATGAAAAGATTCTGGAGTTCAAGACTACCTATGCCGGTAAGGATTTACAGGATTATATCGCCATGTGTCTGATCACCTATGCCACGGAGGGAAATTCAGGGGAACCCACCCCGGAAACCTCCCTTTCAGGGAACCTCGGCCGGCTCGAGGAATCCCTTGATAATGCATTGGCATAACGCCAATTATGCAGGCCTTCTCCCCTTGCAGCAGCTAATTTTTTGTATCTTTACGAGTCAATTCTCCTCTTAATTTCTGGTTAACAGCCAGTTTGATGGGACTTATGGATAATATAAAATATTTATTTAATGGAAACTATACAGTTCATAGAAATAGGGATTGGTGTGGTGGGTTTGGTGGTAGGGATCATCCTCGGAAAGCTAATTTTTGCCAAAAATACCCGGCTGAAGATTGAGGAAGCCGAAAAGGAAGCCGCAATGATCCTGGCGAACGCCAAGACTGCGACGGAAACCTTGAAGGAAAAAAAGCTTCTCGAAGCCAAGGAGAAGTACCTGCAGATGAAAAGCGAACTGGAGAAAGAAACCCTCCAGCGCAACCAGAAACTCGTCGAATCCGAGACCCGGATCAAGCAGAAGGAGCAATCCCTGAACCAGAAATTGGAGCATGCCCAGCGCCAGGTCCAGGAGAACGAGGTGATCAAGGAGAACCTGAACCGTCAGATCGACCTGGTGAACATCAAACGGACCGAGCTGGAAAAGCACCAGGAGGAACATATCCGCAGGCTCGAAAAGGTGGCCGGCCTTTCGGCTGAGGAAGCCAAGGCCCAGCTGGTGGAAACCCTCCGTGAGGAGGCCCGCAGCCAGGCCGTGGGTCAGATCCAGCAGATCGTGGAAGAAGCCAAGCTGAAAGCCAACAAGGACGCCAAGAAGATCATCATCCAGACCATTCAGCGAACCGCCGCGGAACAGACGATTGAAAATGCCATTACCGTATTTAACCTGGAAAGCGATGAGATCAAGGGACAGATCATTGGAAGGGAAGGCCGCAATATCCGGGCGATAGAAGCGGCCACAGGCGTCGACTTAATTGTGGATGATACCCCGGAGGCCATCGTGCTTTCCTCCTTTGACCCATTGCGCCGGGAAATAGCCCGTCTTTCCCTCCAGAGGCTGGTTCAGGACGGCAGGATCCATCCTGCCCGGATCGAGGAAGTGGTGGAAAAGACCAAGAAACAGATGGAAGACCAGGTGGTCGAGATTGGGGAAAGAACCATGATCGAACTGGGCATCCATGGCCTTCATCCGGACCTGGTCCGTATCGTGGGGAAGATGCGGTTCCGTTCCTCATATGGCCAGAACCTGCTCATGCACTCCAAGGAAACCGCTAACCTCTGCGCCATTATGGCTGCCGAACTGGGTATCAGCCCCAAACTGGCCAAGAGGGCCGGATTGCTTCATGACATCGGCAAAGTGCCCGATGAGGAGACCGAGCTTTCCCACGCCCTGCTTGGAGCGAAACTGGCTGAAAAATACGGGGAGCATCCCTCTGTCGTCAACGCGATCGGGGCCCATCATGATGAAATGGAAATGACCTATGTGATCTCTCCCATCGTACAGGCCTGCGACGCCATCAGCGGAGCAAGGCCAGGCGCACGCAGGGAGATCATGCAGAGTTACATCCAACGGATCAAAGACCTGGAAAACCTTGCCATCGCCTACAATGGAGTCGAAAAGGCCTATGCCATCCAGGCCGGCCGGGAACTCCGGGTGATCGTGGAAAGTGAAAAGGTGACCGACCAGGATGCAGACAAACTTTCCTTCGAGATTGCTCAGAAGATACAGACTGAAATGCAGTATCCGGGCCAGATCAAGGTGACCGTGATCCGGGAAAAAAGGGCTGTGAACGTCGCCCGGTAACTCCCATTGCAAAGGAACCGATCCCTGCAGCCCAACTGCGGGGATTTTTTTGAACAGGACTTAAGGCGAACCGAACGCAAATCCCAATGCCGGAAAAAGAGCTCCTTTTCATCGATATGGATGGCGTCCTGGTGGATTTTATCCGGGGCGTGCAGAAATATTTCCCGGATTACCCGGATCTCCCGGAATGGAGAAGGAGGGAAATCACCTCAGAACTGAGTGCCCGCCCGGGTTTTTTCACATCCCTGGACCCCATGCCTGGCGCTATCGAAGCATATCGGATCCTTTCCGGGCATTACGATATCTATATTCTTTCCACTCCGGACTGGCACGGGGTACAATCCTGGACGGAGAAACGGATCTGGGTGGAACAGCACCTGGGAGAACTGGCATACAAAAAGCTGATTCTGTCCCACAATAAAGGCCTTTTCACGGGTCGCGCACTGATTGACGACAGGGTCCGCAACGGAGTGGAAAGGTTCAAGGGGGAACATATTCATTTCGGGACAAAAAAATTTCCAGGATGGAAGGAAGTGCTTCAATACCTGTCTGGGCCCCGCCAGGGGGATGTCCTGGTGGAATGAATTGCCTCCCCCTGGCTCGGGGGGGAAGGTCACCTTTTGGCAATAAAATGACAAGCCGGCCACAATAAAAAAGGAGGGAGTCGGTTGTATGATAAAATTCTGCCAGCTTTTCTTTGTGAGACCCCCGTCAATTCATAATTTAGTTTAATCCTGCAAAAGAAAATGAAACCATTCATCCTTGCGATAGCCTGTTTCTTTTGGATTCCGAATGGCTGGCATTACAACCTGGAAGAGGCCACGCAAATAGCCCAAAGGGAACACAAGCATATCCTGCTCAATTTTTCAGGTTCGGACTGGTGCGGTCCATGTATTCTCATGCGCCGAGAGATCCTGGACAATCCGGATTTCCTGAAAATGGCGGATTCTGCCCTCGTTCTTGTCAACGCCGATTTCCCCCGCAATAAAAAGGATCAGTTATCTATCAGCCAGCAGAAAATCAACAATGCCATGGCCGATCGGTACAATCCTGAAGGAAAATTTCCATTCACTTTGTTGCTGAATGGAGAGGGAAAGGTCTTGAAAGTCTGGGATGGGATGCCCGATGAAAATCCAGAGCAATTTGCCAATGAAGTCATCCATATCATTGCAAGGGATCATACCGCCCCATGATGCAGAAGACCGCATTCAAAAAAGCCCTGAGGTTAATGGGCAATTCCTTTGAATTAAGCGTTATTGCGGAGAAAGAATCATGGGCCATGCAACGGATTGAAGCGGGAGTGGAAGAAATCAGGAGGATAGAAAGACTTTTGACCACCTTCAATGAGGAAAGCGAAACCAGCCTGGTTAACCGCAATGCGGGCATCATGCCGGTAAGGGTGTCCAGGGAAACATTTGAACTCATTGAAAGGTCTATAAGGATTTCGAGGCTCACTCAGGGCGCCTTTGACATCACCTATGGTTCAGCCGATAAGCGCCTTTGGAATTTTGATACGAAAATGAAATCCCTTCCGGACATGGCCACCAGTAAAAGGATGGTCAGGTTGGTCGACTTCAGGAACATTATCCTGGATGATCAAAACACCACGGTTTATTTGAAGGAACCGGGGATGAGGATTGGATTCGGAGGCATTGGGAAAGGTTACGCTGCTGAGCGGGCCAAGATGGTGATGAAGGAAATGGGCGTGGAAAGCGGCATTGTAAATGCATCCGGCGACCTGACGGTATGGGGATACCAGCCGGACGGATCTCCTTGGACCATTGGGATTGCAAACCCGAACTCCGCAGGGCAGGTGTTCTCTTTTGTGAATATCACCAATATGGCCCTGGCTACCTCCGGCGATTACGAAAAATACATACTGGTAGATGGGAAGAGATATTCCCATACGATCAATCCAAGAACCGGTCGACCTGTCT
>DATKSX010000084.1:0-5449 GCA_035531415.1 Chitinophagaceae bacterium | reverse complement strand
GTCTACGATCAGAATTTTTTGTTCCATGCAAACAGGGGGTTATGAATCAATACAACACTTATTGGTAAATCAAAAAAAGCACTTTTTCCATCCCTTTTTCAAATCTCAGGGTCTTTACCATTTCATTTTTTCCCGAAATGACCGAGTTCAGGATGATGATATCAGGCTGCATCTCCCGGGCCTTTTCCAGCAGGCTGTTGCCGTCCGAATCCTGGACCTGATAGCCCTTGGCCACCAGGACCTCGGTCAGGGACCGGACCGCAGCTGTATCCTCGTCCACGATCATGACCTTCCTCCGGGATTGCCCCTGCTCGAGCAAACTATTGATCTCGGCGAATAGTTCGACCGTATTGAAAGGCTTGGTCAGGTAGCGATCCACCCCGATGCGGTATCCCCTGGATTTATCCTGCACAATGGACAGGATGACGATGGGAATATTCATCGTCTGTGGGTCATTTTTCAGGATCGCAGCCAAGTCGAATCCATTCATCTCCGGCATCATTACGTCCAGCAGGATCAGGTCGGGCCGGTTATTCCGGATGCTTTCCAGCGCCTTTTTCCCGTTTTCCGCCTCCTGGATCTGGTAACCCGCATCCTCCAGTTCCTGTTTCAGCAGGGAGCGGATGGCCTCATCATCGTCCACGATGAGGATATGGGCATTGCGGGAAACGGAACCTTCCTGGGGCAGGGTAATCTGTTCCTTCAATTGCTTCACCAGGTCATTGAAGGCCATGGGCATACTTTTCCCCCCGGCGCTGCTGGGGGCCAGCGGTATGGAAAAGGAAAAAATGCTTCCTTTGCCAACCTCACTTTCCACCCAGATCCGGCCACCGTGATGTTCAACGATCTCTTTACAGATAGGTAAACCCAGTCCGGTCCCCTTCGGTTTGTCTGTCAGGGTATCTCCACCTACCTGCTTGAACTGTTCGAAGACGGCTTCATAATCCTTAGGGGCGATGCCAATTCCGGTATCAATGATCCGGACCAGGATGGCATCTTCCTCATTGGTTACCCGACAGGTCACCGATCCTTGTTGGGTGAACTTGATCGCATTGGACAGTAGATTAATCACTACCTGGATCAGCTTATCGGGATCCCCGAGGATCTCGGGGACAGGCCCCTTGATCTCGCGGATCAGTTGTACCGATTTCTGGTCAAACAGGGAAGTGGTGGCCGCGATGGCACGATCGGCCACTTCGGGCATGGACACCAATTGGGAGTTCCATTCCATCTTGCCGGCTTCGATCTTAGCCAGGTCGAGCACATCATTGATCAGGTGGGTCAGCCGTTCTCCTTCTGAAATGACCACTTTCAGGTTTTCGGTGATCTGGTCGACGGCTTTTTGGGTCTTGGGATCGCTGGCATCGATGTGCGGGAATATCCGGTCTTCCATTCGCTTCTGGATGATCTTGGCGAATCCCAGCACGGAGGTCAATGGAGTCCTGAGTTCATGGCTGACCGTTGAGAGAAAGGCGCTTTTGGCTTCATTGGCCCTTTCGGCTGCTTTTCCGGCTGCTTCCGCTTCCAGTTTTGCCTGCTGCAGGTCCCGGAATAACTGGGCATTGCGGATCGCTACTCCGACGGCAGAGGCGATGATGCCCAGCAGCCGCTGGTCATCCTCATCGAAGTGGTTTTCATTTTCAGTGCTCTGGACGCTGATGACTCCGATGATCTCCGCCCCTACCGGTATGGGAACCCCCAGGTAGGAGGCTGCCGGAAGTCCCACAGAACGGATGCCCAGTTCTTCCTTTCGCAGGTCCATGTCCTTATTGATCAGCAAGGGTTCCCCCGAAATAAGGATCTTTGAGGTCAGTCCTTCCCCGATCTTGCGGGAAGGCATATTTTCCCCGTACTGATAGGCGAAATCAATGACCTGGGTCTTTTTGTTCAGGAGGGCCAGGTACACAATATTGGCCCTGAACAATTCCCGGATATGATCTCCAACCAACCGGATCAGGTCTTGCGGATCCAGCAGGGAGGACATGGTCCGGCTGATTTGGTTTACGGTTCCCAGTTCAGTAGCCCGTTGTTTGGCTTCGGCCAGCAGTCGCCTGGTCTCCTCGAACAGGCGGGCATTTTCCAGGGCGATGCTCATGCAGCTGGCCAGGGTCTCCAGCAAGCCCAGGTCGGATGCCCCGAACAGGTTCTCCCGTCGGGTATCCTGCAACCCCAGGTAACCAGCCAGTTTCTTATCCAGGAACCAGGGTACATAAAGGCCCGATTGGATGGGGTTATTTCCGGCAATGGATTGTCTCGAAAACCATTTTTGCCCATCCTCAGAATTCCGGATCAGGATATATTGTCCGGTATCGGCCAGGTGCCGGCCTAATTTATCAAGGGGTTTTGGTGCAGGGGATATCCGTTCCCCGTTTTCGAAACGGTAATGCACCATTTCCAGGCTATTTTCCGGGTCCAGGGTGGAGATTCCGATAGTGTCTGTTTTGAATAATTGCCGCAGGCGGTCCCCGATCAAATCAAATATGGCCTGTATTTCCAGGTTGCCCGCCAGGGCTTCCTGCACCTTATTGATCAGGGCTAGTTCTTCCAACCGTTCACTCAATTCCGAAGTTCGTTTCCGGATGGTCAGTTCAAGTTCCCGGTGCTCGGTCTCCAGTTTACGGGTACGCCATTTGATCAATAGGAATACCGCAGCCAGGATGAGCAAACTATAGCTCAGATATGCCCACCAGCTGCGGTACCAGGGAGGCAGGACCGAAAAGGAAAAGGAAGCTGTTTTTCCGGTCTGGTGATAGAGGTTTCGGGCACGCACCCGAAAAACATAACTACCGATCGGCAGGTTGGTATATTCCTTATAGGTATTGCTGCCCCAGGCACTCCATCCGGTATCAAATCCTTGCATCCAGGTCTGGTACTGGGTCTTATTTTCCTGAATGAAATAGGGTGCTGCAAATTCGAACCGAACTGAATTATCCCGAAAGGAAATTTCCGCAGGGCCTGCCGGACCGCCGGTATCCGGATTGAGCAGGTGCCCACCAGCCAGCGCTTTCCGGATCAGGGTATTAAAGGGAGGCTCTTTTCTTTTCCCGATATTCGGATCGTAGCGGATCAGTCCGTCGATTGTGGAAGCCCATATGATCCCGTCCTGGTCCGGGAAGACATTGGTCATTAACTGATCCGCCAACGGGAGCAGGGTGGTGGAATCCAGTTTATACGTTCCATTTCCCTGAGGATAAGCAATGATATAATTACTGTTTAGGCTCATCCAAACCCGTCCCAGGGAGTCCGTCACCACCCTTAATCCAAAATGAGGATTTTTCCCGAAGCTGGTATCTGAAACAAAGAGGTTCCGGGCTGCATCGAAATGATACAGGGAGGAATCCCCGATGAAATATACCTGATCCCGGATATGGAAGAGCCTACCATTAAAATCGGCCAGGTTCCCGGTCTTCCCATCCGGTGCTTCGAGTTCCGGCCGTCCCTGGCTATAAACAGTTATGGAGGATGCGTCCAGAAGAGATTTACCGTTGGCACCTGATTTCAGGACAATTTGATAAACAGTTCCGTTGAGGGTGCCGGCCCAGATCCGCCCCTGTCCGTCTTCGGCAAGGGCCACTATCCCTTCCTTGATCCGGGGGAAATATCCCAGGTACTTCCATCCGGAGGCAATGGACGAATCCCGGACAAAGGCGGTCAGACCAAAGGTAGTCCCAGCCAAAAGCAGGTGCTGATCATTTCCCGGGATCAGCAGGACGGCCAGGTCCAGGTCACTTTGGGTGGAAGGCCGCACCAACAGGGAGGCATTCCCTTTGACCACGTAAAGACCGCTGGTGGGGATCAGCAGGGTATTGCCATCCCGAAGCAATTGGAAGACCTGATAATTATCTACCGATCGGTCCTCGTGGAATTGCGCATCCGTAGAATCGAATCTGAATATCCCGCTGTTGGTCCCTACATACAGGGTTCCGTTCCCCGAACGTCCGACTGACATTGGGGTAGATGTGATCCCCGAACTCGGACCGAAACGGGTGAAGCGGGAATTGATATCTACTTTGGATATTCCCTTATCCTGTCCCAGCCAGAGGTTGCCACTTAGATCGCCATAAAGGCCCAGGACTGCATTGCTTGGCAAACCGGTATTCAAATCGATTTGCTGTAACCATTTTCCCCGGGGGTCAATAATGAACACCCCGGCATTGAAGGTCGCCAGTATGTAATTTCCATCCTGATACAGTCCTTTATAGATGCCCCCGCTCAATTGTAACTGCCGGTCAGCGCTGGTATGGAAGGGGAGAAAATGCCTGCCGTCGAAAAGGAAAATGCCGTGAGTGAAAGTGGCAATCAGGTAAACCTTGCCTGGCATGGTGGATCCTGGCATGGGCCCGGGATAGGGCAGCATCACCTGCATCCGGTCCTGTCCGAGGAACTGGCTGCCGGGGATCAGGACCAGGGAATCATGCACCATTTTAAACAGTCCCAACCCCTGTTCATGGACATACAGGATGCTATCCAGGTAAAAACTGTACATAAAATGGGTTCCAGGTTCCCAGGACCTGCAGGTCCAGGAATTCCGGTTGCCCGACCGGATCCGGGTCAGTCGGAAAAGCCGTTCCCGGGACTGGAAATACACGCTGTTGCCCGCAGTCTGAATGGACCAGACGTCCGAGAATTTACGTTTTCCCTCCGGAACTTCAGGCAGCAGGGATATGGCCACGGTTTGTCCCAGGCTATCCTGGCCCAGGTATCCGAAATCCCCGGAAGATCCAAAAAAGATTGTTCCATTCCTGTCCCGGCCAAAGCAGCGGACGATCGACAGGGAATGGTGCTGAGTTTCGGGAACCTGGCTCCAGTTCACCCCGTCATATTGCAGGATGCCGTTAGCAGAATTCCCGAAATACATGATACCGTTGGTTCCCTGAATGATACTCCAGATCTGGAAATTCCCGTGGTAGGTCTGGGGGGAATAAATAGTGATAAAGGGAAAGCCATTCTCATTGCGGGCCTGGGCCCGGGCCGGTTCAGGGCTTAACCATACACAAAGCAATAATCCTCCCCAGAAGAGCAGGCTTTTTCCCGGTCTGGTATGAAGCGGGTGAAACATGGAACAGAAATTGGATTTATGGCTTTCCGAAATAAGGTATGAGCGTTATTCCTTCGGGTGCTGGTTTTTTAGGCTAAATATAGCAACCCGGTCCCAGAATAAAAAATGGTAACTAAATACTTACTGGGACTAATTAGGTATTTTTGTATATGCTCAAAGCTTACAAATACAGGATATATCCGACCAAAGAGTAACAGGAGCTGATGAATAAGAATTTTGGCTGCACCCGGTATGTGTATAATACCTGTCTGTATCTTCGAAAATGGTTATGGGAACGCCGTCAATCCATTAGTGCTTTTGATCTGATGAAACAATTAGCTGAGGCTAAAAAAGAGATCTCCTGGCTCAGGGAACCCGACAGCCAGTCCCTGAATACGGCCATATTGAACA
>DATKSX010000083.1:0-2124 GCA_035531415.1 Chitinophagaceae bacterium | reverse complement strand
CTAATTTTATGGTGGGCAGTAAAAATATCCTTTGGCTAAACTTTTTCAGAAATGTCAACCATTGTCCGGGGTTCCCTGCTGATCGCCGATCCCTTCCTGAAGGATCCGAACTTCCAAAGGACGGTGGTGCTGCTTTGCGAGCACCAGCAGGAGGGAAGCATGGGATTCATCCTGAATCGTCCGGTGAGGCAGACGCTCCGGGAACTGGTCCCCAGCATCACCCAGGGGGAAATGCCGGTCGGATTCGGCGGCCCGGTACAACTGAACTCCCTCCATTTCATTCATCATGTGCCCGACCTGGTGGATGGAGCCCTGGAACTTTTCGACGGGATATACTGGGGAGGGGATTTTGAAAAAGCTTCCTACCTGGTGAATGCAAGAAAGGTTTCCGGCAGCCAGATCCGTTTCTTTTGCGGATATTCCGGCTGGAGTAATGGCCAGCTTGAAGAGGAATTCAAGGAAAAATCCTGGATCATTTCAAAGGCCAGCCCCGATCTCATATTCGACCTCAGCCAGGAAAGAATCTGGAAGGAAGCCCTGAACCAGATGGGATCCAAATTCGCTATGATGGCGAATTTTCCTGTGGATCCGACCCTGAACTAGGCCCCGGGAATTCCCAATCCAGGAATTTGCGGCTCAGGCGGGGCTGGGGGGCAATACAGTGATCCCTTTTCCCGAATATCTGGTACCTCGAGGAAGAAACCTTTCGATAAACCCAGTCCCGGAGCGGGAGGGGGAAAACAATCAGCAAATACAGCCAGTTCCAGGGCCAGCTCAGCTCTTTAACCACCCGGAGGACCCCCGTGGACCGGAGGAAGTAACGGTTTCCCCGGATATAGACGAAGGAATCCAAATCGTTGCGGGGTAAGCCAAACCGGCGGAGCAGCTCCTGGCCCTTTTCGGACTGTAAAGCGGCAAAACGAAACCGGTCCTTCCGGTCATGGGCAATGACGAAACCGACCAGCCTGCTGCAAAGGATGCAGACCCCGTCATAAAGCAGGATATGGCCCCAATCTTCATCCATTATTCCAGCGTTTGAAGGGCCCAGGCGAGGACCGGGTACCGGGCCTTTCTGAAAGTGGCCACCCCGAATCCCTGCCGGTTGAATTGCCGGGCCAGAGGGGAAAATCCGTCCCGGATGGGAAGTTACCAGGCTTTACTTTGGGACTCTTCGAAGGGGAAGCAACTCAGGAATTTGGTCCAGCTACAGGAATGGCGCCTTCGGCCAGTACCATGGCGTGATTGTTCAGCACTTCCAGGAATCCGCCCTTAATCTGGTAATAGGAAAAATTCTGTTTGTCGTTGAGCACTTTGAGTTGGCCGGGGGCCAGTGCTGCGATGATCGGCGCATGTTTTTCGAGCACTTCGAATTGCCCGTCAATGCCCATCATCTGCAGCCCGTAGACTTCACCGGTAAAGACTTTCCTTTCAGGGGTCAGGATCTCCAGGTGCATAAGGGGTTGGTTTTGGAGTTAATTCTTGGACGCCGCTTCGATCAGTTTCTTTCCTTTTTCAATGGCATCATCCAGGCTTCCGACCAGGTTGAATGCGGCTTCGGGGTAATCATCCACTTCCCCGTCCATGATCGCATTGAAGCCCCGGATGGTTTCATCAATGGGCACCAGGACTCCCTTAAGGCCGGTGAACTGTTCGGCTACATGGAAGGGTTGGGAAAGGAAGCGCTGCACCTTTCTGGCCCGCGAGACCACCTGCTTGTCTTCATCGCTCAGTTCGTCCAGGCCCAGGATGGCAATGATGTCCTGGAGCTCTTTGTAACGCTGGAGAATCTGTTTGACCCGTTGCGCACAGTTATAGTGAGCCTCCCCCACCACGTCGGGAGACAGAATCCGGGAGGTCGATTCCAGGGGGTTTACGGCGGGATAGATTCCCAGGTCAGCGATTTTCCGGTCCAGAACGGTGGTGGCATCCAGGTGGGAAAAGGTGGTTGCCGGAGCAGGATCGGTGAGATCGTCAGCGGGGACATACACTGCCTGGACCGAGGTGATGGACCCGTTGCGGGTGGAGGTGATCCTTTCCTGCATCAGGCCCATTTCAGAGGCCAGGGTAGGCTGGTAGCCCACCGCCGAAGGCATCCTTCCCAGCAGGGCGGAGACTTCAGAGCCT
>DATKSX010000082.1:0-3125 GCA_035531415.1 Chitinophagaceae bacterium | reverse complement strand
CTGGATGAGTGGACCGAGGGCGACCAGGCAGGCCTTTATGCTGCCATCACCGGATGGTTGGACCAGGGTATCGATATCCCCCGGATCGCCGGGGACGAAAATCTCCGCAGGGGCTTCGAGGGCTTGGTGAAGAAAAAACAGCTTCCTTACAAGTTGATGCTGGAGATAAAGGGAGAAGACCTGGTGGAATGCCGCTACGCGCAGCTCATGCCCTTTGAAGCAAACGACCCCTCCCGTATTGCCGGGGATCCTTTTCGGGTGGTTCCGGGGGATTTCGTGACCACCGAAGATGGCACAGGGATCGTTCATACCGCTCCCGCCTTCGGGGCGGACGATTTCCGGGTGGGACAGAAATTCGGACTTGGGATCCTGATCCTGGTGGACAAGCAGGGAAAATTCGTGGAGGGCCTGGGGGAATTCAGCGGCAGGTACGTGAAGAACTACACGGATGATCCCGCTTATGTAGACGTAAACGTGGATCTTTCCGTGATGCTGAAAAAAGCCCATCTGGCTTTCCGGATCGAGAAATACGAACACAGCTACCCCCATTGCTGGCGGACCGATAAGCCCATCCTTTATTATCCCCTGGATGCCTGGTTCATAAAGACCACCGCCTACCGGGACCGAATGATCGGCCTGAACAAGACCGTGAACTGGAAGCCGAAAAGCACCGGGGAAGGAAGGTTCGGCAATTGGCTGGAAAACATGGTGGATTGGAACCTGAGCCGGAGCAGGTTCTGGGGAACACCGCTGCCCATCTGGACCACGGCCGACAAGTCCGGAACCATTTGTGTCGGGTCGGTGGAGCAGCTGAAGGCAGAGATGGCAAAATCCTTTGCCGCCGGGCTGATGGAAGGCCTGGACCGGGAGTGGGAGCCTGACCTGCATAAGCCGGACATCGACCAGGTGATCCTGGTCAGTGAGGATGGAAAGCCGATGTACCGGGTGCCGGACCTGGTGGATGTCTGGTTTGATTCCGGAGCCATGCCCTATGCCCAATGGCATTTCCCGTTCGAGAACCGCGAGATCTTTGCGGCGAACTATCCGGCGGATTTTATTTGCGAAGGCGTCGACCAGACCCGGGGTTGGTTCTATACCCTGCACGCGATCGCGGCCCTGCTCCAGGAGGATATCCTGGAAGAATTAAACGCCCACGGAATTCCCTCCACCAGCAAAGAAGTTCCAGGGATCGCCTTCCGTACGGTGGTATCCAACGGCCTCGTCCTGGATAAGGACGGAAACAAAATGAGCAAGCGCCTGGGTAACGTTATCGATCCATTCGAGACCATTTCCACTTATGGGGCGGATGCGACCCGATGGTACCTGATCACCAATGCCTCCCCCTGGGACAGCCTCAAATTCGACAAGGCGGGAATCCTGGAAGTGCAGCGCCAGCTTTTCGGCACCTTATATAATACCTACGCTTTCTTCGCGATGTATGCCAACATCGACAGGTTTTCCTTTCAGGAACCGGAAATCCCCCGGGAACAACGGCCCGAGATCGACCGTTGGATCCTTTCCTCCCTGAACTCGCTGATCGGGGCAGTCGGTTCCAGCCTGGATCAGTACGAGCCCACCCGGGCGGGACGCGCCATCGAGGATTTTGTGGACCGGCATCTCAGCAACTGGTATGTCCGCCTTTGCCGGCGCAGGTTCTGGAAAGGAGAATACGGCCCGGACAAAATCTCCGCCTACCAGACCCTCTGTGAATGCCTGGAAAAAGTATTGGGTCTGATGGCTCCCATTTCCCCCTTCTTTTCCGACTGGATGTTCCGCAATCTAAACGGGACTACCGGCCGGTTTTCGGAATCCTCCATTCACCTCACCCGATTCCCGCAGCCCAACCCGGAATGGATCGACCTTTCCCTGGAGGAAAGGATGGGTCTGGCCCAGGATATCTCCTCCCTGGTGCTATCCCTCCGAAAGAAAATCAATATCAAGGTGCGTCAACCCCTTTCCAGAATCCTCATACCCGTCTCGGGGGAAGCCATGAAAGCCCAATTAAGGCTTGTTGAGGATCTGATTTCCAGCGAAGTGAACGTGAAACAAATTGATTATATCACTGAAAACGACGGATTTATCCGTAAGAAAGTGAAGGCCAATTTCCAGGCCCTGGGCAAAAAACTGGGTCCGCTGATGAAACCGGTGGTGGCCGCCCTGGCCTCCCTGGACCAGGAAGAAATCGCCAGCCTGGAAACAACGGGATCCCTGGTCCTTCAGATTGGGGGAAAGGACCTTATCCTCCAGGCCGGAGAAGTGGAGGTTTCCACCGAGGATATTCCCGGATGGACGGTGGCCACCCGGGGTCCGCTAACAGCAGCCCTGGACACAACCATCAGCCCCGAACTTTTGGCAGAAGGGAATGCCCGGGAACTGGTGAACCGCATTCAGAAGATCAGGAGAGACAAAGACTTAAAAATTACGGACAGGATTAATGTAAAATTGTCTGGGACTCCGTTGGTCCGCGGGCTTTTGAACAATGAGGAATTAAAACACTATATTTGCACCGAAATTTTGGCAGAGAAATTGGAAATACTTTCAGAATCCGCACACGGAATTGAAATTGAGGTGGATGACACAAAATTAACGGTGATTATTAATAAAAACAGTTGACCATGGCAACCAAAAAGAAAGTTGCTAGCCCTACAAAAAAAGCATCCTCCAAAAAAACCTCGCATAAAAAAGCAGCGGTCCGAAGTCACAGCGCCCCTAAGGCAACTGCGAAAAAAGCGGCCCCTGCCAAAAAGGCTGTATCAAAGCATGCCCCGGCCAAACATGCGGTGAAGAAAGGGGCCGCAAAGCATATTACCCGGAAATTACCCTTGAAACATATCGCAAAGAAACCGATAGAAAAAAAACAGGCTCACCCCCAGGTGAACCAGAAGAACATTAAATCCCTTGCTAAAACCGTTGTGAAGACCGTGAATCATAAGCCGAAGAGTGAAGCCAAGAAAGTTGTGGAAACCAAAAAGTCTGTGCCTGCCGTTTCCAAGGGAGTGAAAAAGACTGTGCCTACCCCGGTTCAAAAACCGGTTGCAGCCAAGGAAGTTCCGGTAAAGCGGATCTCGATTCCGCCCCGTAAATCCACGCTCACCTACCAACCCGAGTTCACCAAATCCCTGCTG
>DATKSX010000081.1:0-4012 GCA_035531415.1 Chitinophagaceae bacterium | reverse complement strand
AAGGGGATTTTACTCCGGAGGAAATCGCCTCTGCCCTTACCCTTGGCTTCATACCCGTATCCCTGGGAGACCACCGGCTCCGGATGGAGACCGCAGCGGTTGTGAGCCTGACCCTGGTACATGGATCTTACCAAACCAGCCTCGTGAAATAGTTCATTTCCTCATGCCATCCCCCGGCAAATCCTGCTTACGATGAAGGGGCCTTCATAAATAAATCCGGTATATAATTGCACCAGGCTGGCTCCGGCATCCAGCTTTTCCCTGGCATCCCGGGCGTTGAATACCCCTCCTGAGGCAATCAGAACGAGTTTTCCCTGGCTTTTGCGGTGAATATATCGGATGATTTCTGTCGACCGGTCCCGGATCGGCATCCCGCTCAGCCCTCCTGCACCAGCCTGGTCCAGAATTTCCCGGGGGGTCTTAAGGCCGGAATGGTCCAGAGAAGTATTGGTGGCCACGATCCCCGAGATACCGGAATCCAGGGCGATCCCGATCACATCATCCAGTTGCTGGTGGTCAAGGTCGGGAGATATTTTCAGCAGGACCGGCTTGGGGTGGGAATGCTGCATATTTTCCTGCTGAAGCCGGTCCAGGAGCCGCCCCAGCGGGTCCTTTTGCTGCAGGTCCCGGAGCCCGGGAGTATTGGGGGAGCTTACATTGACCACGAAATAGTCCACCACATCGAAAAGGCCATGGAAGCATTCCAGATAATCCCCGGCAGCATCCTCGTTGGAAGTGATCTTGTTGCGCCCGATATTTCCACCGATAACCAGGCCGTCAGGCCGGTGCTTCAACCGGGTGGCTATGGCGGCCGCCCCGTCGTTATTGAAGCCCATCCGGTTGATTAGGGCCCCATCCTCCGGAAGCCGGAACAGCCGGGGAGGCTCATTTCCCAGTTGGGGGAGCGGGGTTACGGTACCGATTTCCAGGAAACCGAATCCCAGGCAGTCCAGGGCATCAAGATACCTGGCATTTTTGTCAAAACCGGCTGCCATCCCGACCGGGTTGCGGAACTGCAATCCCATCACTTCAATGCTATGGGCTTTGACCTTTTTGGCGTAAACGGATCTGAGGAGCAATTTCCCTCCAGGGATGTTGCAGATTCCCTGGAGCAATCCCATCACCAGTCGATGAATCCTTTCCGCGTCGAACAGGAACAGGAAATTCCTCAGCAGCCTGTACATGGATCAAAGATAACCGATGGATCGGTCTCCTCCGGATGGCGGCTGGGACCCCGGAAGGTTACCGAAGGGAAAAACCGCAATCCCGCGCTCACCGATAACCCCTAAATTTGGACCGGGGTCGGTGTCCGTTCCTACAGGGCCTGTTCCTCCCAAATTCCATCAGGATGCAACCAGCCTATATCGTTGCCGGGTACCGCACCGCGGTAACCCGGGCCAAAAGAGGCGGATTCCGGTTCTACAGACCGGATGATCTGGCCGTGGACGTCATCCAGGCCTTGCTGAAAAACATTCCCCACCTGGAACCAGGGCGGGTGGACGATCTCATCGTAGGCAATGCAGTCCCCGAAGCAGAGCAGGGCCTCCAAATGGGAAGAATGATATCCGTCCGGGCCCTCGGGATCGGTGTGGAGGGAATGACGGTAAACCGTTATTGTGCCTCCGGCCTGGAAACGATATCCATCGCCCATGCCAAGATCAGTGTCGGTATGGCGGATTGCGTGATTGCGGGAGGCACCGAAAGCATGAGCCTGGTGCCCGTGGCCGGGTGGAAGACCGTTCCCAATTACCAGGTCGCCTCCTCCAACCCGGATTATTACCTGGGGATGGGACTGACGGCGGAAGCGGTCGCCCGGGAATACCAGGTGAGCCGGAAGGACCAGGATGCATTTGCCCTGGCCTCCCATCAGAAGGCGCTGGCTGCCATCCGCAACGGCTATTTCAAAAAGGGAATAGTGCCCATCCAGGTCCAGGAAGTCTATGTGGATGAATCCGGGAAGAAAAAGGCCCGGGAGTTCACGGTGGACACCGATGAAGGGCCCCGGGCTGATACCTCCATGGAGGCACTTTCCCGGCTCAGGCCGGTATTTGCCAGCGACGGAACCGTGACTGCGGGAAATTCTTCCCAGACCTCGGACGGGGCGTCCTTCGTGATCCTGATGAGCGAAAAACTTTGCGAGGAACTGAATGTCAACCCGATAGGGAGGCTGGTCAGCTGCTCCGTGGCCGGGGTGCATCCCCGCATCATGGGGGTGGGACCGGTGGAAGCCGTGCCCAAGGCCCTGAAACAGGCAGCAATGACCCTGGAACAGATCAGCCTGGTGGAGCTGAACGAGGCCTTTGCCAGCCAGTCCCTGGCTGTGATCCGGAAACTGGGCCTGGACCCTGCGAAAGTCAATATCAACGGAGGAGCCATTGCCCTGGGGCACCCCCTGGGGTGCACCGGCTCCAAGCTCACGGTTCAGATATTGAATGACCTGAAAAGGACGGGAGGAAAATATGGCCTGGTGACGGCCTGCGTGGGGGGAGGACAGGGAATCGCCGCGGTGATCGAGTCCCTGGGATAGCCCGATTTTTGTTCAACGGCTGGTTTCTGCGGGTTTTATGCCTTAATTTTGCCATTCATTTGAAAACGACCAGTTGAAACCCATGCTACAGAGGATCTTCGCAGGATTGACCCTGCTGGTGTTCCTCATCGGCACAACCCCCAGGGATTTCCTGCACCAGGAATTCGCACACCACAAGGATACGGTGGACGGGATCCATCATGAAACCGGCGTCAGCATCCAGCACATCCATTGTGATTTCCTCCATATCCTGCTGGCCCAATATGTCAGCGGACACACCCAGGTCCTTCCTGCCGCGCCTTCCTCTTTCCTGGACCTGAATTGCACCTGTTTCATCGTATTTCACTCCACTTTTTTCGCGCACGCCTCCCTGCGGGCCCCTCCAGGCTGTTAAGGTTTTTCCCTGATTGAGATCCGGAATTTCGCAAACCCATCCGGATGCATGATTCCCTAACCCCCTGAACCGCATTGCATGAAATTTATATTTTGGTGTTTATTATGTCTGGCCGCACCCGGCTTGGCCCGGGCTGAAAATCCTTCGAACAACAATACCCTATCCGGGAAGATCGTGGATTCCACGAACCAACCCCTCCCCGGGGTAACGGTCACCATCCCGGACCTCCAAGCCGGGACCAGTACAGACCAGTCCGGGAATTACATCCTGAAGAACCTCCCGGATGGGAGTTACCTTATCGAGGTACGGTATATCGGTTACAAGACCATCACCCAGACCGTCCGGATCCAGGGATCCATGACCCTGAATTTCACCCTGGCCCCTTCCGTTCTGGAACAGGGGGAGGTGGTGGTGACCGGCCTGAGCATGGCTACCGAAGCCCGCAAAAACCCGACCCCCATCTCCGTGATCAACCACCGGTATCTGGCCGAAACGGTTTCCTCCAATATCATCGATGCCATCTCCAAAGAGCCTGGGGTGAGCGCGGTCACCACGGGTCCCGCGATTTCCAAACCGGTCATCCGTGGGCTGAGCTATAACCGGGTGGTGGTGGTCAATGACGGAATCCGCCAGGAAGGTCAGCAATGGGGAGACGAGCATGGTGTGGAGATCGACGACTATAATGTGAACCGCATAGAGATCCTGAAAGGACCGGCTTCCCTGATGTACGGATCCGACGGGCTCGCCGGCGTGATCAACATCATTTCCAATGAACCCGTGCCTTCCGGAACCGTTAGTGGAAATATCAATACAAACTACCAGACCAATAACGGGGGGATGGCCTATAATGCCAATATTGCCGGCAATCTCAATGGACTGTACTGGAATGCATATGGTACCGAAAAGCTGGCCCATGATTACCGGAACGCCTATGACGGGTATGTTTTCAATACCAAGTTCCGGAATGGGGATTTCGGAGGGTTTCTGGGCATCAACCGGGATTGGGGGCACAGCCGGCTGGAGTTTGCCTCCTTCGACCAGGAACTCGGAATTCCGCAGGGGATTCGGGATTCCACGGGGGCATTCACCAA
>DATKSX010000080.1:0-13927 GCA_035531415.1 Chitinophagaceae bacterium | reverse complement strand
GATATTCAGATGCCGGAAATGGACGGCTATGAAACCACCCGCCAGATCCGAACCATCCTGCACAGAAACATGCCGATTATCGCCATGACCGCCACCGTGCTCCGGGGAGAGAAGGAAAAATGCCTCGAGGTGGGCATGAATGATTATATCTCCAAACCCTTCGCCCCTTTGGACCTGTTCCGAAAAATCGGCACACACCTTACCGGCAAACAGGAACCTCCAGAGCCTCCACGGCAAATACCGGATGAAAACGGCCCCCCGTTCCGGCTGGATTATCTGACCGAACTGGGAGATAACCAGCAGATGCTGGAAATCCTGGAGATTTTTCTCCAGATGACCCCCATCGCCCTGGACGAGATCCTGAAGGCGGCGGAAGGGAAGCTATGGGATGTTGTCTTCCAGAAAGCCCACCGGTTGAAAACCAGTTTGGGAATGATCCAGTTACACTCCATGGTCCAGAGAATGGATACCGTGGAGGACCATGCCCGCAGGCGTCAGAATCTGGAAGAAATTCCCGGACTCCTGAAGGAGTGCGCCTTCACTTACGAAAGCGTGAGGGGCGCCCTGGAGGAGGAAAGGGAAAAGCTCGGACAGAAGATCCTGCAAGGCTGAACTCTCCCTCCCCTTTCTTATCTTCCCTCTCCCAAAATTCCCGGAATGAAAATCCTCCTCGCGGAAGACGAATCCATCATGCTCAGGACCATGGAATTCCGGCTGAAAAAAGACGGCCACGAGATCCTTTGTGCAGCCGATGGTACCCAGGCCCTTGAATTGCTCCGGTCCCAAACCCCGGACCTGGTCATCACCGACCTGAACATGCCGGGCGCATCCGGACTGGAAGTCCTGCAATGCGCCCGGGAGACCCTTGGGTTGAAAATTCCGGTGATCCTTTTAACGGGAACCGGGGAGGTGGAAGTGGTGCGCAGAGCCCGGGAATTGGGGGTGACGGATTATATCAGCAAGCCCTTCAGCCCCAATGCCCTTTCCGAAATGGTAGGAAAATATAAATTTTAGTAGCCTCTTTCGTTCCTGCCTTCCATGTAGTTCATGAAGGCCTTGTTGACCACCTTGTTTCCGCTGGCGGTGGGGTAATTTCCGGTGAAATACCAATCGCCCAGATGATCCGGGCAGGAGAGATGCAGGTTTTCAATGGACTGGAAGATCACGCAGATTTCCGCCCTCGTGCCTTCCGGGGTGATGTTTTTGGCGATTTGGTCGGAGATCTCCTCCACGGTGAACTGCTTGTAGATCTGCTTGACCACATTCTGGGCATTGAGGGTTTTTTTCTTGGCCAGTTCCTTGCACAGACCGTATGCTTCGTCCAGGACATGGAGTTTTCCCCGCAGCCGCAGCAGGTCGATGGCCGCACGGAAGGCCACGAAATCGCCCATTTTGCTCATATCTATCCCATAACAGTCCGGGTACCGGATCTGGGGCGCTGAGGAGAGCACGATGATCTTTTTGGGGCCCAGCCGGTCCAGCATTTTGATCAGACTTTCCTTCAGGGTGGTTCCCCGTACAATGGAATCATCAATGACCACCAGGGTGTCCAATCCTTCCCGCACGGTCCCATAAGTAATATCATAGACATGCTGCACCATTTCATTGCGGCTCGCGTCCTCCGTGATGAAGGTCCTCATCTTCACATCCTTGATGGTGATCTTTTCCATCCGGATCCGCCGGCTGACCATTTCTTCCAGTTTCTCCTCCTCGTATTCGGATTTCCAGGAAAGGATCCGCTGTACCTTGACGGAGTTCAGGTAATCTTCCAGGCCCTTGATCAGGCCATAGAAAGCCACTTCAGCTGTATTGGGGATGAATGAAAAGATGGTGTTTTTCAGGTCATTGCCGATCGCTTTAAGAACCGGTTGGGCCAGGGTGTATCCCAGGGACTGCCGTTCCCGGTAGATATCCTGGTCGTTTCCCCGGGAAAAATAAATCCGTTCGAAGCTGCAGGCTTTCTTTTCCCTGGGTTCCAGGATCTGCTCTTCCAGCACCTCCCCGTTATTTTTCACGATCAGGGCCATGCCAGGAGGCAATTCCCGGATGCTTTCATAAGGAAGGTTGAAGGCGGTCTGGATGGCAGCCCGCTCGGAGGCGGCTACCACGATCTCCTTGTCCTGGTAAATATAGGAAGGCCGGATCCCATGAGGGTCCCGGATCACGAACCCTTCCCCGCTTCCGGTTAGCCCCCCCACATGGTAGCCTCCGTCGAACATGGAGAAGGCCTGCCTGAGTACATTAGCGATATCCAGTTCTTCGGGGTTATTCTCGTCTTCCTTCAGCATGAAATGGTACACCACTTCCAGCATGGCGGCCAGGTCGGATTCCTTCTGGACCTGGGAGGGGTCCACCTTCACGAAATCAAAGAGTTCCTTCACATTGACCAGATTGAAATTTCCGGCAAGTGCAATGTTCCGGGAAGGAATGGGGTCATGGCGGATAAAAGGATGGAGCAGGTCTATATTGTTCCTGCCCTGGGTCCCGTAACGGAGGTGGCCCAGGAGCAGTTCTCCCAGAAAACGGATATTCCCCTTCATCAGCCCGGGGTATTTAACGATATCGGGCTGGTTTTTCTCGACTTCCTTGATCTCCTCGCTGATTTTTCCGAAAAGGTCCGAAATGGACTGGTTGGCGTTGCTCCGGATCCGGTGCATGAAGGGGTATCCCGGTTCAGTATTCAGCTTCACAATGGCCATACCGGCCCCATCCTGCCCCCGGTTATGCTGCTTTTCCATGAGCAGGTATAACTTATTCAGCCCGTAGAATACCGTACCATACTTTTGCTGGTAATAGGAGAATGGCCTGAGAAGCCGAATGAAGGCAAGCCCGCATTCATGCTTTATGGCATCGCTCATGGAGTTTCGGGCAGATTTTACCCTGCTGCCCGGATTTGGAACTGCAAAATTACGGTTTTCCCGGATGACCGAAGACAGCTCTGGCTTTGACTGAAGATAACCACTTGATTATCAGTGGTAAATTATTTGGGATTGTCGATGCCTGCCTGGTTTTTGGCGGCATAGACGAGCCATTTGGCCTGCTCCCCGCAGTGCTTGTAATCGTTGTCCACCATGAGGTAAAACCGGGGGACCCTTTTATTGAACCAGTCGTTCAGGGCGAGGTTCTGCCTGATCAGCAATGCTTTTTGCTGGATCGTATTGTAATCGTCCGTCAGGTTTTCCTGATGGGGTTTGGAACGGGATTTCAAAAAGACAATCCGGGTAGAGGTGTTGCCCCGGGCATCGCTGAATGTCACCGGATGGGAGATCTCCCCAACCTGGAGGGAATCCACCAGGAGCATGACCGAGGGGTCCAGCTCCTCCACTCCCAGGTAAGTGGAGCCTCCCTGGTCCGTAAGCATGCCTGCAAACATCTTGGCATTGGGATCATCGCTGAACTTGACGGCTTCTTCTCCGAAATTGGCCTTTCCGGCAATAATATTAGACCGGATGCTGTCCAGTTTGTTCATGGAAGCCACGATATTTTCGGTGGTGATCGGTGGAACCAGCAGGATATGGCGGACCTGGGCATTATCCCCATCCCTTTTGACCATCTGGATCAGGTGATAGCCGAAGGAGGATTTGACTACCGGGGAGATCTCCCCGTCCTTCAGCCGGAAAGCGGCAGCCAGGAAGTTCTGGTCCATGTTCTGGTCCCCCCGGGATATGGGAAACACCCCGTCATTCTGGTTTCGGCTGGGATCTTTGGAATAGAGTACCATGATCGTCTGGAAGGAATATTGTCCGGAAACGATCTGTTTGCGGTAGTTCTCCAGCTGGGAGATGGTATAATCTTCCATCTCCTGGGAGGGTTTTGGATTGATCACGATGGTACCCACTTCCAGTTGGGAAGGAAAGAAAGGAAGGCTGTCTTTGGGAATGGAGTCATAATAGGCCCTGACCTCGTTGGGAGTGATCTTCACCGCTTCCACGATCTTTCTCCGTTCCGCCGAGGCGATCAGGCTCTCCCGGATCGCGGGCCGGTAAGTTTCCTTGATCTGGTAGACCGATTTGCCCGCCACCTGTTCCAGTTTTTCCCGGGATCCGTAAATATTAATAAAGGCCCGGATCCGGTTATTCAACTCCCCCTCCACATCATCGTCGTTCACGGGGAGGCTGTCGATCTCGCCCTGGAGGATCAGGGCTTTCTGATCCATGACCTGTTCCAGAATGGCGCATTTGGTATCCGGGGGAAGGGGGGTAGTGGCATCTTTCTGCAGCTGGTCGTACTGCTGATCGATATCGGATTGCAGGATGATCTTATTACCAACTATGGCTACGATCTTGTCGGCAATGATCGGTTTGGAGAGGGAAGGGCCTGGTTGAGCCACACCCGCGGTAACCACGAGCAGCCCCAATCCCAAAAAAACCACCCTTTTCATCACGGAGAAAATATGCGAATTCAAAATTAGCAGAAATTGAGCGGGCAGGGCGATAAGTGCACCCTTTTAACAAAACTTTTGGGCCTCAGAGGGTCCGTTTTACCTCGAGCTCTTCATAGCCCTCGATGATATCCCCGGCTTTCACATCGTTGAAACTGCGGATCGTCAGCCCGCATTCCATCCCCGTAGCCACTTCCTTCACGTCGTCTTTAAACCTTTTGAGGGATCCCAATTCCCCGCTGAAAATTACGATCCCGTCGCGGACCACCCGGATCTTGGCATTGCGGGTGATTTTACCTTCCAGCACCATACACCCGGCAACGGTCATCTTCTCGAACCGATAGGTCTCCTTCACTTCCACGTTGGAAAGGACATTGTCTTCGTACTTGGGTTCCAGCATCCCTTCCATGGCGCTCTTGATCTCCTCGATGGCGTCGTAAATGATGGAATAGGTCCGGATCTCGATATTTTCCTTCTGCGCCAGCTTGGAAGCCTGGTTTGAAGGCCGCACCTGGAATCCGACAATAATCGCGTCCGATGCAGTAGCCAGCAGGACGTCGGATTCGGTGATCTGGCCGACCGCATGGTGGACGATATTGATCACGATCTCCTGGTTGGATAGTTTTTGCAGGGAATCCCTCAGCGCTTCCACGGAACCATCCACATCCCCCTTGATAATCAGGTTGAGTTCCTTGAAATTTCCCAGGGCAAGCCTTCTTCCAATCTCTTCCAGGGTGATGTGCTTCTTGGCCCGGATGCCCTGTTCCCGCTGGATCTGGGCCCTCCGGGTTGCGGTTTCCTTAGCCTCTGCCTCATCTTCATAGACCCTGAAATTCTCACCGGCCTGGGGAGCCCCGTTCAGGCCGAGCAACTGAACCGGGGTAGAGGGCCCGGCCTTTTCGATCTTCTGACTCCTTTCATTGGTCATGGCCTTCACCTTACCGAAATGGGAGCCGGAAACGACGATATCCCCGATATTGAGGGTTCCGTTCTGGACCAGCACGGTTGCGACATAGCCCCGGCCCTTGTCCAGGGAGGCTTCGATGATGGAACCGGAGGCTTCCCGGTCCGGGTTTGCTTTCAGGTCCAGGATCTCGGCTTCCAGCAGGATCTTTTCCAGCAGGAGCTCCACATTGGTCCCCTTTTTGGCGGAGATCTCCTGGCACTGGAATTTACCTCCCCAGTCTTCCACCAGCAGGTTCATCGCAGCCAGTTGTTCCTTGATTTTTTCTGGATTGGCACCTTCCTTGTCGATCTTGTTGATGGCAAAAATCATCGGGGCGTTGGCAGCCTGGGCATGGGATATGGCCTCCCGCGTTTGGGGCATCACCGCATCGTCAGCGGCAATTACAATCACCGCGATATCGGCACCCTTGGCGCCCCTGGCCCGCATGGCCGTAAAGGCTTCATGACCGGGAGTGTCCAGGAAACAGATATTCTTGCCGTTGGGCAGGGTCACTTCATAGGCCCCGATATGCTGGGTTATCCCCCCTACTTCCCCGGCAACCACCGTCTCGCTGCGGATAAAGTCCAGCAGGGAGGTCTTACCATGGTCTACATGGCCCATGATCGTCACGATCGGGGCCCTGGGTTTAAGTTCTTCAGGCAGGTCCTCCAGTTCTTCCTCCTCCATCTCCTCATGTTCCTCCAGGCCGATGAATTCCACCTCGAACCCGAATTCGGCGGCGACCAGTTCGATCACTTCCGCGTCCAGGCGCTGGTTGATGGAGACCATGATCCCGAGGCTCATGCACTTGCTGATCACGTCCGTGAATCCCACATCCATCAGGTTGGCGAACTCGCTGACCGAGATGAACTCGGTAAGCTGGAGCTTGTTGCCTCCTTCGGCTCCTGCGGCGCTCAACTCGGCGTTTTCTTCCCGCCGCGCCCTGCGGTATTTGGATTTGGCGCTTTTACCCCGGGTGCTTCCTCCGAGTTTGGCCAACGTCACCTTGATCTTATCCTGAATTTCCTTTTCGTCGATCTCCTTGTCCGGGCCGCCGTGGCGTCCCTTTCGGTCACTCTTGCGGCCAATGGTTCCCCCGCGGGACCTGCCGCCGCCATCCCGGCCGGCATGCTGGGGCTGCAGCTTGAGCTGTTCCGGCTTTTTATCTACCGGGATCCTCTTGCGCTTGCGCTTTTCATCCCTTTGGTGAATCGCCGGACGGCTTTCCTTCTTATCTCCTTCGGGAGGCAGGTCGATCTTTCCGACCAGCTTGGGCCCGGAAAGCTTCTCTGCCTTGATGTTTTCGATGAGGGGTGGCGCTTCTTCTTCTTCCCTGGTTTCAACGGGAGCCTCGGGGGAGACCCCGGGGGGAAGGAGGTTTTCAACCGGTTCTGCGGCGGGCTCCGGGGCAACGGGTGCTTCTTCCTTTTCCTCGGCAGGTTTTTTCTTTTCCGGGGCTGCTTTTTTGGGCCGGGAACCCTGGCGTAGGGCCTCCAGGTCAATGGTCGTGACCACTTTGGGGCCGTCCAGCTTTGGTGATTCAGGTTTTACCACCTCAGGTACCGGAGCGGCGGGAGCTTCTCCCCGGGGTTCTGCCCTATGGGAATCCGGGCGGATCGTCCTGGGCAGTTCCGGAATCTCCCGAATCGAGGTCACTACGGCTTCCTTATCCTTATTCTTCTTGCTGAAAGTGATCTCTTCGTCCTCTCTCCTGCGGCTGCCGGGTTCCCCACCAATACCCTTGGGAAGGTCGATCTGATCGCTCTTGCGCTTGTTCACCTTATCCTGCTGGAACTCCTGCTGGGCGGCCAGGTACATTTCCGGGGAAAGCTTGGTGTTGGTCTTTCCGTCTCCAGGGTCAAAACCCTTCCCTACCAGGAACTCCACAAGGGTATCCTTACCAATGTTGAATTCCTTGGCGGCCGCAAGCAGTCTCGGTATAGTAGTTGTTTCTGGCATTAATTGTTCTCCGTAAATTTTAATGGCGGTCCGGGCGGATGTTCATGCCCGGAACCGTTAAGCTTTTTCATCCTTTTCAAATTCTTCCTGCAATATCTTGCGCACTTCCTTGATGGTTTCTTCCTCCAGGTCGGAACGCTTGGCAAGCTCTTCAACGGAAAGGTCCATCACGCTTCGGGCCGTGTCGCAACCGATCCGCTTCAGCTCATCGATCACCCATCCTTCGATCTCATCCGCGAATTCATCCAGATCGATATCGAACTCCTCATCCTCCGTTTCGGTATCCCGGAAAACGTCGATCTCATATCCCGTCAATTCACAGGCCAGTTTGATGTTCACGCCCTTCTTGCCGATGGCGAGCGATACCTGGTCGGGTTTGAGGAACACGGAAACATGCTTTTCCTCCGTGTCCAGATCCATGCTGGTGATTTTGGCCGGGGTAAGGGACCGCTGGATCAGCAATTGGATATTATTGGTGAAATTGATGATATCAATGTTTTCGTTGCGGAGTTCCCGGACGATCCCATGGATCCGGCTTCCCTTCATCCCTACGCAGGCCCCTACCGGGTCGATCCGGTCGTCGAAGGACTCCACGGCCACCTTCGCCCTTTCTCCCGGGTCCCGTACGATCTTCCGGATCACGATCAGGCCGTCGAAAATCTCGGGAACCTCGATCTCCAGCAGCTTGGCCAGGAAGGAAGGATGGGTCCTGGACAGGATAATCAGGGGGGTGTTGTTCTTCATTTCCACCTTCTTGACCACGGCCCTGACGCTTTCCCCCTTCTTGAAATAGTCCGAAGAGATCTGCTCGGATTTGGGCATGATCAGTTCATTGCCCTCGTCATCCAGCAGGAGGATCTCCTTTTTCCAGACCTGGTATACTTCTCCTGTCACGATTTCTCCGACGCGGTCTCCGTATTTTTTCAGCAGGATGTTCTTTTTCAAATCACCGATGCGTGCGGCCAGGGTCTGTTTGGCAGCCAGGATCGCCCTGCGCCCGAAATCGAACAGGTCGATCTCCTGATAGAGTTCCTCTCCCACCTCATAGTCCGGCTCGATCTTCACGGCATCGGAGTAGGCAATCTGGGCGTTCTCGTCCTCTACCGCGCCGTCCTCCACGATCATCCTCCTGCGCATGATCTCCAAGTCTCCCTTCTCGGTATTGACAATCACATCAAAATTTTCGTCCGATCCGTATTTTTTCCGGAGCAGGGTCTTGAAAACATCCTCCAGCACTTTCATCAGCGTGGGCCGGTCAATGTTCTCCGCCTCCTTGAACTCGGTGAACGACTCAATCAGATTAATGCTTGCCATTAGTTTGATTTTTGAATTCCACGATCACTTTGGTTTGGCCGATCAGGTCGAACGGAATTTCCGTCTTTCCCGCGACCGGCGATTTGGTTTCTTTGGTCTCGATCAGGATACCCGGTTCATCCACCCCGACCAGGGTTCCTTCCTTCCTGCTCCCGTCCCGGAGCATCACCTCAATCCTGCGCCCCAGGTTCCTGCGGTATTGCCGGATCAGCTTCAGCGGTTCATCCAGGCCAGGGGAAGAAACTTCCAGGGAAAAATCATCCCCCGGGAAAATCCCGGAGGCGAGAATAATCCGGTACAGGGACCGGTTGATCCCTGCAAGCTGGTCAATGGTCACTCCCCGGTCTCCATCGATGAATACCTTGATGTTGGCGGTCGGCCTGATCCTGATCTCTACCAGGAACAGTTCCGGGCTTCCTTCCAGCAGTTGTTCGGTGAATTGCCGGACCTGGCTGAGTTGCTCCCCATTTTCCATACCCTGAAAAAAGAAGGGGACATATTCTGTCCCCTTCAATGAATCCTGATTTCGGGGCAAAGTTAGGATTTTTTTAAATTATTCCGATCAATTTAAAAGAATCAGGATATTTTTCTAATTTTCAGAATATTCATTCTTTTTTAACCCATTTGTTTATGTATTTCATTTTAAGATTAATTATCGGAGGCATCGCAGGATGGCTTACCGGGAAGGTCATGCGGGGAAGGGGCTACGGGGTGTTTGTGGACCTCATCCTTGGGATCCTCGGAGGCTGGGTTGGAGGCTGGGTGGGCTACAAGCTGGGATTCGTCCTGGCCGGTTGGCTCGGTTACCTGATCACCGCTTTCATCGGCGGCATCATCCTGGTGGCCATCGTCCGGTTGCTCAAGAGCCTGTTCTGAAGGGAAGGCAGGAATTATGGTAAACCTGAAGCGCCTGGACATTGAACTGTTTTGCTGGGTGGGCGGCCTGGCCGGTCTTGCATTTTCGAACCCCACCCAAACCCACTGGTCTATTTGTCCCCTGAAGAACCTGGGATTCCGGTATTGTCCGGGCTGTGGCCTGGGAAGATCGATTTCCTTCCTGTTCCACGGGGAGGTCCTGAAATCCCTTCAAACGCATCCCTTGGGCATTTTTGCGCTTACCCTGCTCCTGCACCGGATCTTTGTTCTTTCCAAAAGGCAATTTTTTCCTTCATTAACCTAAAATATCCCCATGGATCCAAATTATTTTTCAACCCTTCCCGGAATCGAATACGAGGAACTGATGTTCCTGCAGAACCTGACCAAGAACATGACCGACGACCAGCAGCGGAATTTTATCATGGTCTACCAGAACCGGAGGAAAGACCCGCAGACGATCCTGATTTGTTGTATTGTCAGCCTTTTCTTCATTCCCGGATTGCAACGGTTCATGGTCAACCAAATCGGAATGGGTTTTTTATACCTTTTCACCCTGGGTCTCTGCTGGGTGGGAAGCATCATCGACCTGGTTAACCACAAGAAACTGACCTGGGAGTTCAACCAGCAGGAGGCCCTCCTATCCGCATCCCTGGTGGGGAATTTCTACCAGAAAGTCTGATCGGGGCGTTAACGAATCCCTAAAACAGCCCGGTCTCCCGGCCATTTATGATTTATGGGTTATCTTTGGGATAACTATAATTAGGACCATTATGGTTAAATTACTGGATTATGCTGTAGAGATTTTTTTTCTCTGGCTGCTCTATAAACTGATCTTCGAATTTATCATCCCGGTTTACCATACCACCAGGCAGTTCCGCAAGCAGGTACACGAGGTCAAGCAACAAATGGAGGACCATTTCCAGCAGAGGTCAGAACCCGCTTCCCGTCCCCAAACCGCACCCCAGGTCCAGGAAAAGGAGGGGGAATACATCGAATTTGAGGAGCTGAAATAGCTTCCTATTTTTTGATCCTTTCCCAATCTACCATCCTCATTACCCGGCCCTTAGTGTACCTTGTAACGGAAAGCGGGAACCCTTCCCGGATCATCCCATCCGTTCAGGCTCATCCCCCCTCCTGCCATGGTGAAGTTCCAAACGAAACCTTTCGGATCCCCCTCCATCCTTCTATATATGGTGATCCCCGCAACCCTTTGGTTTGGTTCCTGCCATGGCCCGTCCCGGGAAAACCAGGACGGGGCCACCCTGGCTAAACAATACTGCGCCACCTGCCACAGTTTTCCCGAACCTTCCCTGGCTGACCGGAATAGCTGGCTTACGGGCATCCTCCCCGGAATGGGCCCACGCCTGGGGATTTTCCAGTATTCCGGGATTAAATATCCCAACGAAAGGAATCTACCGGGGGTACCGCCCTATTACTATCCCTCCAAACCCCTGCTCAGCGCAACCCAGTGGCAGGCGATCCTTAATTATTATTATACCGTCGCTCCGGAAAACCCCCTCCCCCAGCACCGGGATGAACCCATTCATCCGGGTCTCCACCTGTTCCAGGTGGAAATTCCAAAAACACCGCCTTCCCACCCCCCGATTACGACCTGCCTGGTCCTGGACCCGGGAAACCACCTGATCTACAGCTGCGATGGCATGGACCGGAGGGTAAGCGTCTATGACCGGAACCTGAACCTGAAAACTTCGCTCCAGGCCCAATCGCCGGTCACCTGGATCGATTTCGGGGACAGCCTTACCCGCAAGGGGCCGAGGAAGGGCATCCTCACCGATATCGGCATCCTTCCCCCCTCGGAGCTAAAAGCCGGGTCGATCCAGGAGCTGGAAGTGGACGAAAACGGAAATGCTTCCATTTCTGGCAAGACCATCGCCGACAGCTTGCATCGTCCTGTGGAGGTACTCCAGGCCGATCTGAACGGGGATGGAAGGACGGATCTGGTGGTTTGCGACTTCGGAAACCTGACCGGGGAACTTTTCTGGCTGGAAAACCAGGGAAACGGGGTCTATATCAGGCACCTGCTGAGGGATCAACCGGGAGCGATCAAGGCCTGTATCCGCAGGGACAGCCATTCGGGGTTGCCAGACATCTGGGTGCTTTTCGCCCAGGGAGATGAAAGCCTGTTCAAATTTGAGAACGAAGGCCATGGGCAGTTCCTGGAGAAGCGGGTATTGCAGTTTCCGCCGATCAACGGGTCCAGTTCCTTCGAACTGGACGATTTTAACGGGGACGGATACCCGGACATCCTCTATACCTGCGGGGACAACTCCGATTATTCCAAGATCCTCAAGAATTACCACGGGGTCTATATCTTCCTCAACGACGGAAAGGATCATTTTACGGAGCGGTTTTTTTATCCCATTAACGGTTGCTATAAAGCCATGGCCCGGGATTTCCGAAATAACGGGAAGCTGGACATCGCGACCATTGCATTCTTCGCCGACTACCAGCACCAGCCCGAGGAAAGTTTCGTGTATTTTGAAAATGAAGGGGGGATGAAATTCAGGCCCTTCACAATGCCCATATCCGGATTGGGTAGATGGATCACCATGGATGCGGGGGATTTATATGGAAACGGAAAGCAGGATATCATCCTGGGCAATTTTTCCGTAGGGCCTTCCAACATGCCCTCCTTACCGGAGTGGAATACCGACCCTCCTTTTATTGTACTAAAAAATATCAGCGGCCCATCCCATCCTTGACCCGTTTGTAGAATTGCAAAATCCGGCCCCTAAACCTTAATTTTGAATCCCGGAATTTCCTCTTATCTGTCCAGATAAGAGCGGTCCCATAGCTCAGCTGGTTAGAGCACCTGACTCATAATCAGGGAGTCACTGGTTCAAATCCAGTTGGGACCACTGAAAATCAATAGTTTACAACGCCTTGTTTTTAACCAAATAATATTTGCATCACGATTTGCTCCACAAATTCTCCATAAGTTTCTCCCGGCTCCAGGGAGTAAATAAACGATTACGTTTTACAACCTTATTGCACCGCAGGGTAACCCTTCAGCCAAGTGCATTTAACCAGGGCTTAAGTCGGTACGGGTGACAAAATCAAATTCAATTTGGGTAAGGGGGTGGAATTTTAGGGTGAAGATTCACTTCCCCTGATTTTCAGGAAACTTTTCTGGGGCAATAGTTCGACGACTTGTTTACGGAATGGGTGCCCATTTTAGTCAGCACATCTTTCAGCCAGTCCAGGGGATTGACGCCGTGCATTTTGCAGGTTCCCACCAGAGAGTATAGCAGGGCAGTGCGGCTTGCGGCCTCATGGGATCCGCTGAAAAGAAAGTTTTTCCTTCCCATGGCCACCGGTCTGATGCCATTTTCCACCAGATTGTTATCGATGCCGAGGCTGCCATCCCGGAT
Organism: Chitinophagaceae bacterium; assembly: GCA_035531415.1. Lineage (GTDB taxonomy): Bacteria > Bacteroidota > Bacteroidia > Chitinophagales > Chitinophagaceae > JANWKA01. Next base: position 1,059 of record DATKSX010000080.1, on the reverse strand, counting down.
ATAGATGGAAAGCCGGTCCCAGCGTTTGAGGTTATAGGCAATGGCTTGTCCGATAGCGCTTTTGGGCAGTACCCGGGGATAAGAATACCCGTGAACAAGTTATCCTGGAAATCCCCACGGAGGCAACCGCTATCTCCGGGAAAGCGGTTTCCGCATCTTTTGTGGGTGGTTGGGAAGCTGCCCTTGTAATCGGCGAGCTCTTACGGGACTTTATGGCGGAATCCGTTATGATAAGATAAGCCTTCAATTGCGGGATTTGCTCGACATTCGTGCCTTCCCCAACTGGGAAGGACATTACGAAACGGCGTTGGCTAGAAATGGTTTTTTGGCTGCAAAGCCTTGATTTTCATTACTTGGATATTTTGTAAATTTGTAGTATGACACAGAAAAGTAAGAAACATAGCGGAAAACATTCAACCTATCTCACTAAGCGCATTCTCATCAGTAGCGCAAAGTCAGGTGTGCGTAAAGCATCTGAAGATACTATGCGTGTTATGGGATATGTCATCGTCGCTCAGGATGGATGGATCGTAAAAAAATTCGCTGATGGCGTTATCGAACGAATCCAACCCATCACCCCCGCAGAAATCCTCGACATCAGGCTTGACTAAAATCGAAAAACATCTGCAATTACGTCTACGGGTGTTCGCCGGACCAAATGGGTCTGGGAAAAGCACAGTTATCGAACGGATAAGAAAAAAGCGGGTAGCCAGAAAGGCCATTGATTTCGGCTTTTATATAAATGCCGATGATATTGCAACAGCCCTCCGAAAAAAAGGTTTTTCTTTCGACCCTTTCGGGATAAAGGTAACTCCAAAAGATTTTCAAGTAATTGCCCTCGCTTCCGGCCTGATCAATGATGATTTTCCATCAGAAATTTTCCTCAGAAGCTTCACAATCAAAAAGAATATACTTCAATTACGCATTTCCGACTATGATGAATATCTGGCGCAAGTTGCCGCTGATTATCTTAGGAAAAAGATGCTTGATGAGAGAAGAAAATTCTCATTTGAAACAGTATTTTCGCACTCATCCAAGCTTGAAACTATGCGGCAGGCA
>DATKSX010000079.1:0-6889 GCA_035531415.1 Chitinophagaceae bacterium | reverse complement strand
TGCCCCGGCGATGGAGATCAGGCAAATGCAGAGCGCCACCAGGATCACCCCAAGGACCATGAAGGCAAAGATCTTCATGATCAGCACGATGATATCGCCCAGCGTATTGCGCCTGCGGGAGTTCACCGGGGGGTAATAGGGCGGAGGATATTGGGGATAGGAAGGGCCCTGCTGGGGGGCATCCGGCTTTTTTTCCTCGGCGGCCCTGTTGACTGCGTTGGAAATATTTTGAAGGTCGACCCGCTCTCCCCGCATTTCAAGTTTCTCGGTCACCGTGATTGCCTTGGGTACCGCGATCCAGAGGACAATATAGATGAGGATCAGGGTGGGAAATGAGCCCACCGAGAAGGCGAGAAAGAAATTGTGTTGGATCATATGGTCCAGGATGCTGAAGAAGATGATCCCCACCAGCGGAAGGGCGAAGAAGATCCGGAGAGCTACCGGGTCCAGGGCCAGGTAACTGGCTAACCCGGAGCAAACCCCGCCAATTACCTTGTTGTCTGGGTCGCGGTACAGCCTTTTATGCCGGACGGGGGGGGCGCTTACCATACGGTTGCCGGGGAGCAGGATCCAGAACAGGATGTAGGCCAGAATCGCGGTCCCGTAGGCCAGGGCAAAAACCACGAAAATGATCCGGATGATCACGGGGTCAATATTGAAATAGTGGGCGATTCCGGAGCAGACCCCGCCGATGATTTTGTTGTTCTCATCGCGGGCCAGCCTCCTGGCCTGGGGAGGAGGCGGAACGGCAGCCCCGGCAGCGGGACCGGAATCCGCGGCGGACTCATCGGCGAGTTGTTCAGGACGGCCCATGGAGGCGATTACGGCCTGGACATCCTGGTCCGTGACACACTGGACTCCCTTTTTGAGCATATCCTGGAAAAGTTCCGCGATGCGGCTTTCGATATCTCCGACAATCTCTTCCCCGCCCTGTTCCCTGGAGAAGAATCGCTTCAGGCTGTCCAGGTAGGACCGGAGCAGCTCATAGGCGGAATCCTCTATGGGGATAAGCCGGCCAGACAGGTTGATGTTGATGATTCTTTTCATTGCTAGTTCAGCTTTATAATAGGCGTTATAGGTTCTCAGGTTCGGGTTTGGAGGTCAGCTGGTTCACTGCATTGGCCAGTTGGTTCCAGGTTTGGTCCAGCTCCATGTAAAAGGCTTGCCCTTTTTCGGTCATGGAAAAGTATTTCCTGGGGGGCCCGGAATTGCTTTCCACCCAACGGTAGGTCAGGAACTCGGCATTCTTCAGGCGGGTCAGTAATGGGTAGAGGGTGCCTTCCAGAATATCCAGCTTGGCCTCCTTCATTTTCACGATGATGTCTGACGGATAAGCTTCCCCTTGCTGGATGACCGAAAGGATGCAAAATTCGAGCACCCCCTTTTTCATCTGCGACTGTGTGTTTTCAATATTCATGGCAAGCGGGTTTTATATGAACTCCACAAAGATAATATCTTTAAACTACTATGCAATGCCTGATACCATATTTGGCAAGATAATTTGTAAAGAATATTAGTGAATTTAATTAATACATTTGTAATAATTATATTACAAATGGTATAAAATTCATATGATTTATAGAATTTATGATGGACGGTAGATTTGGGAGGTTTTTGCCGGTTTCAGAGCCGGGCAAGCCGGCTAACGGCTTGTTGAAGGGTCTCCGTCTTTTTTGCGAAGCAGAACCGGAGCACCTGGTCGTCATGGTGGTCCTGGTAGAAGGCGGACACGGGAATGGCCGCCACCTGGAATTCCCTGGTGAGCCTGATGGCGAATTCCTTATCCGGCTCCTGGGAGATTCGACGGTAGCTCACCAGTTGAAAATAACTGCCCGAACAGGGGAGGGGGTCCAGCCGGGTCTCCTTCAGCATCTCGCGGAACTCATCCCTTTTTTGCTGGAAGAACTGGGGCAGGAAAAGGTAGGCTTCCTTCTTTTTCAGAAACTGCGCAAAGGCTACCTGGGATGGGGTATGCGTGGAAAATGCCAGGAACTGATGAATTTTCCGGAATTCCTTCATCAGGGGTTGGGGGCCTACACAGTACCCGACCTTCCAGCCGGTATTATGATACAATTTGCCGAAGGAGAATACCGAAATACTCCGCTGGAAAAGCTCGGGATGACTCAGCATGGCCTGGTGCTGGAGGCCGTCGAAGATCAGGTGTTCGTAAACTTCATCGGAAAGGATCAGGATCTGGGTTTCCCGGACCAGGGAAACCAGTTGGGCGATATCTTCGGGCAGCAGCACGCTGCCGGTGGGGTTGTGCGGGGAATTGAGCAGGATCAGGCGGGTCCGGGGGCTGACCTTTTCCCGGACGAGGGCCCAGTCGACCCGGTATTCGGGATATTTCAGGGGAATCCGGACCGGGATTCCGCCATGCACCTGGACGGCAGGAATATAGCAGTCGTAAGCCGGCTCCAGCACGATCACCTCGTCGCCCGGATGCACCAGCGTTGCGATCGTTGCGTAAATGGCATAGGTGCCCCCGGGGGTGATGGTAATTTCGGTGGCCGGATCGATGGCCACCTGGTATAAGCTCTGGATTTTTTCTGCGATCGCTTCGCGCAAGGCCGGCCAGCCTGGCATGGGAGCGTACTGGTTAAAGCCCGCCTTCATGGCTTCCCAGGTCAGGCCGATCAGCTCATCGCTCATCGGATAATCCGGAAATCCCTGGGAGAGGTTGATGGCCTGGTGCTCCACGGCGAGGGCAGACATCTCGGCAAAAATGGAGGTGCCGCTGTCCGGGAGCTTGGATTGGGTCTGAGGGTATTTTATATCCGGATCATGTTTAGGGACGCGGGCCATCAAAGGAATTTTTCCCCCTTGTTACGCTTCACTTCAGCCACATATTCCTTGATCTGCTGCTCGTTTTCCTTCTTGCAGATCAGAAGGACATCCGGAGTGTCGATCACGATGAACTCATCCAGGCCCTGGAGCACCGCAAGCTTGTCCTTGGGCATCCGCACCATGCAGCGGGTGGAATCAATGTTCACCACCCGCTTCCCCGATATGGCATTGCCCTGGTCGTCCTTTTCCATATTGTCATAGGCGGAGGTCCAGGTACCCAGGTCGCTCCACCCGAAATTGCTGGGGATCACGAATACATTATCGGCCTTTTCCATGATCCCGTAATCGATGGAAATATTGGTGCACTGGGAATAGATGGTTTCGATCACTTCCTGCTCCTGCGGTCCGTTCAGGTGCCGGGCTTCAGACTCGAAAAGCTCATTCATCTCCGGCAGGTATTTCCGGAAAGCGGTAAGGATATTCTTCGTTTTCCAGACAAAAATCCCCGCGTTCCATAGAAAATCCCCGCTCTTCAAAAAGGTTAGCGCCAACTCCTTGTTGGGCTTTTCGGTGAAGGTTTTGACCTTGTATACCTGATCTGCCACCGCGGTAGTCTCGAACTGAATATAACCGTAACCCGTGTCGGGCCGAACCGGTGTGATTCCGAGGGTCAGCAGGGCGTTATGGTTTTCCACGAAGTGGAGGGCATCCATGCAGGATTTGGTGAATGCAGTGTTGTCCAGGATCAGGTGGTCCGCCGGTGCGCAGATGAAGCAGGCCTGCGGGTTGATCGTGGAGATCTTGTAGGAAATATAGGCTACACAGGCAGCCGTGTTCTTCCGGGAAGGTTCCCGGATGATATTTTCGACGGGGAGCTCAGGGAGCTGCCTCCTCACCTGGTCGGCATATTGGTGATGGGTGACCACGAAGATGTTTTCCCGGGGAATGAAGCCGGCAAACCGTTCATAGGTCCACTGGATCAGCGTTTTTCCGGTATCCAGGATGTCCAGGAATTGTTTGGGCAAATCCGTTCTGCTCACAGGCCAGAACCTGCTGCCAATTCCTCCTGCCATGATGGCTACATAGTAATTTTGGTTCATGCCTTGATTATATGATGCCTTCCCGGACCAGGTCATGCAAATGTACAATCCCGGCATAAGTTTCCCTATCCAGGACGACCAGCTGGGTGATGTTATGGCGGCGCATCGATTCCAGGGCATTGACCGCAAGCTCATCCCGCTGGATGGTTTTGGGATCCCGGGTCATGATATCAGCTGCGCAGAGGGAGGAAATGGTTCCTCCTTTTTCCAGCATTCTCCGGAGGTCTCCGTCCGTAATCACTCCAACCAGTTTTCCGCGGGAGTCCAGCACGGAGGTAATGCCCAGCCGTTTTCCGGTGATTTCCAGGATGGCTTCCCTCAGGGGACTGGAGGGAAGCACACGGGGCATTTCATTGTGGACGATCAGGTCATGGACGCGCAGGTACAATTTTTTGCCCAGGCTTCCGCCCGGGTGGAATTTCGCGAAATCCTCCGGACTGAATCCCCGGAGCTCCATCAGGCATATGGCAATTGCATCGCCCAGGACCAGCTGGGCGGTCGTGCTCGATGTTGGGGCGAGGTTATTGGGACAGGCCTCCTGAGGCACCGAAGAATTCAGGGCGATATCGGCAGATTTGGCGAGGAAGGAATTGGGGTGGCCTACAATGGCGATCAGGGGATTGCCCAGGTTGCGCACCAGGGGCACCAGCATCCGGATCTCCGGAGATTCCCCGCTTTTGGAAAGGAAGAGCAGGATATCCTCCTGCTGCACCATGCCGAGGTCGCCGTGGATGGCATCCCCGGCATGGAGGAAAAGGGCCGGGGTTCCGGTGGAGTTCAGGGTGGCCACGATCTTCTGCGCAATGATCGCGCTTTTGCCGATCCCCGTGGCCACGACCCGGCCTTTTCCTTCTGCGATAAGCCGCACCGCTTTTTCGAAATCGGGCCGGATGTACTGTTCCAGCTGGGCGATGGCCTGGGATTCCAAACGGATGGTCTTCTTTGCGGATTCTTGGATATCCATTAGGGGGTGTTGCCTGTTGCAAACCTACTGATTACCATTAAATAAACGCCAATCATTATCATTTTGCGGAATGCCAGGGGGGCCATCAGGCGGCCTATTCGTGCCGGAGGGTTTGAGCGGGATTGGCGGCAGCGGTGTGGTATGCCTGGAAGGTTACGGTCAGAATGGTCACCAGCAGGGTCAACACCCCCGCCCAGAAAAACGCATACAGGGGCATGGCGATCCGGAATACGAATCCGTTCAGCCATTGGCGCCCCAGCAGGAAAGCCACCGGCCAACCTGCCAGGTTAGCCAGGGCAACCAGCAGGACGAAGTCCCGGTTGAGGAGACGGAGGATATCGGTAACGGTGGCACCCATTACGCGCCTGACGCCAATTTCCCGGGACCTTTCACCGGCGGTGAATGCGGAAAGGGCGAAAATCCCCATCAGGGAAAGCAGGATAGAGAGCCCGGTGAAGGTTTGGATGATGTGGAGAAACCGGGTATCGTCCTGCAGCAGTTTTGCGTATTGCTTCGTGAGGAAATTGTAATGGATCAGGTAGCCGGGGTGGACGGATTTCCAAATGGTCCGGATGGAGGCAATTACCCTTCGCTCCTGGAGGGGATTATAACGGACCAGAAGATTTGGCATATTTGAGGAGGGTCCCCGGTGGTTCACCGCGTAAAGGGTCGGAAGGATGGGCTGGTTGAACCCTTCGAATTGATAATCCCCGATAACCCCGATAATCTGCTGGGCTACGGTGTCATTTTCCATGATCGTCTGACCGATCACGTCTCCACCCAGGGCCCGGGCCGCCGACTGGTTTACAACCACACTATTGTATTTGTCCTGTCCCGACTGGTCGGAAAAAAGCCTTCCCGAGATCAAATGCACGTTCAGGGCCTGAAGGGACTGAAGGCCTACGCTGGACTGCGAGAGGCTGACCTGACGCCCCTGGTATCGGACCGGTATCTGGAATTCCATCGAACTGCCCATGACCTGGGTGCTTGGCCCGACAGCAATCACTCCCGGAATCCGCCGGATCCTTTCCTCCACCGCTGAATCCCGGATATCGGAAAGGTTGATCAGTCCAACTGCGGAGAATCCCGGATCCCGGTGTTCCAGAAAGTGCACCTGGCGATTGACGATGACCAGGCCCGTGAAGAAGACCACGGAGATCCCAAACTGCAGCAGGATCAGGATCTGGCGCACCAGGGCTCCTTCGCGGCTCCTGGAAAAGTTACCCTTCAGGACACGAGAGGAAGCATAGCCGGAGATCACCAGGGCGGGATAGGCCCCTGCCAGCAGCGTGGTCCCCAGCAGGATTGCGAGCAATTGGATCATGAGCGTCCCTGGGGATTGGCTGTACCAAAGGGAAATGGAGGTGCCGAAAGCTCCGTTGAACCAGGGAAGCAGCAACTCAACCAGGATCAGGCCCAGGAAAAGGGCGGCTGAGCATTGGCAAAAGGATTCCACCAAGATCTGAAGGGCGATCTGGGTCCGACGGGCACCCAATACCTTTCTGACTCCGATCTCTCTTGCCCGGGTCATCGCCTGAACGATCGCCAGGTTGGTATAATTGGAAATGCCGATCCAAAGAAGCATCAGTGCCAGGAGGGTCAGGGAAAGAATTTTTTGCATGGGAGAGGGTCCACTCGGGGGATGCAGGTGCAGGTTTTCGAAAGGAAGCAGCCTGAGGCCAAACCGGTTCCCGGACCGGATGAAGGAGGAAAGAGAGGATTTTTGGAAATCATTCAGGAAAGAACTTCCCTCAGGGAGGGCTTCTGCGAGCCCCTGGGTGTAAATCCGGTCCGCCTCCCGGGTCACGCGGTCGGCCGAAGTTCCACCGGCCAGGAGCAGGTAGAGCTCCGCTCCATGGACCGACTCATGCTCAGCCCTTGCTTCGTTTTCCCCAGAGTCGAAAATGCCATCAAAGGGAATGGTGGTGGGACCAGGAGGGATCCGCACCACACCGGTGATCCGGTAGGTTTGGCCCGGATCCAGCATCCATTGTTTTACCAGAATAGCTTTTCCCAGGGCGGCGGAGTCTCCGAACCA
>DATKSX010000078.1:0-5345 GCA_035531415.1 Chitinophagaceae bacterium | reverse complement strand
TTCTTGACGAGGCCCAGAACGCCACGGACCTTCAGCTCAAGATGTTCCTCACCCGGATCGGGCCTTCCGCGAAAGCCATCATCACCGGGGATCTGACCCAGATTGACCTGCCCAAGAACCAGAAATCGGGACTTGGCAAAGCCACCCGGATCCTGCATCATGTGGAGGGGATTGGGCATGTGGAATTGGGCGGGGAAGACGTGGTCCGCCACCGCCTGGTCAAAGAAATCATAAGTGCCTACGAAAAGGAAAAGGAAAAAGAGGACCAGCATAAACCCTGATCGCCGGTCCGTCCCTGCCATGGACCGTTTCATTTCCGCCTGCTTCCTGCTTATCTTGGCGGGGTCCTGCCAGAGGCCGGTCCCTGCCTCTTCCAGGCCCCCGGGGCCCGATCTCCCTTATGACGATTCCCTGATCCACCACGCCATGGGACTGCTTCAGGATGGTGACCTCGTGCTGCGCACCGGAAATGATTTTATCAGCCAGAGCCTGAGGCTTTTTTCCCTGAAGGACCCAACCTATTCCCATGGGGGCCTGGCCCGGATCAGGGGAGGAAAGCTCCTGGTCTACCATGCCATCGGGGGAGAAGACAACCCGGCCGAGACACTGCGCAGGGATCCGCTGGGCTATTTCTGGGATCCGGAACATAACTGGGGGATCGCAATCTACCGTTATGATCTAAACCGGGATGGGATCCGGAAGTTGGACAGCATGGAGCAACTTTTTTATTCCCGGAAAGTGAAATTCGACCTGAAATTCGACCTGAAGACGGATGACAGCCTGTACTGCACGGAATTCATTTACAAATCGCTCCTTCGGGCCACAGGGGACAGTTCTTATATCCCCCTGACCCATTGGGCCGGCCTGACCTATGTTGCCACCGATAACCTTTTCCTGAACCGGCACGCGAAGCTGATCTACCGGGCCACTTTCAAATGAACTCCCCATTTTTATTTGACCCTTACCCCACTTCCTGCTACTTTTGCCCCAGAATCCCCGATGAAACGATTTTCAAGGCTCTTTATACCCCTGGCATACCTTCCGGCCCTCTTTTGGTCCGGATGCCAGTCCGGGCCGGGACCCAAGGAAGTCGCCACCAATTTCCTCCAGGCCGTGCTGAAAAGCAATTACACCCAGGCCAAGCAATACGCCACTAAGGACAGTGAACCCCTGCTCAATGCCCTGGCTTCCCTCACGGGTTCCCTTCCTTCCGCCGAGCGGGATAAAATTGAACATTCCCGGATAACCATCCGCGATGTCCAGATGAAGGGCGATCTGGCCATGGTCACCTATGTGAATTCTGCTGAGGATAAATCCGAAACCCTGAACCTGAAAAAGGAGAACGGGCAGTGGAAAGTGGCGTTTACCAAGGATTATGTGCTTCCTGAACTGGACTCCGACACGGGAGATTCGGCGACAAACATCATGCTGCAGGATACCACCCTCAAACCTGGAAACCAGGATTCCTCCCGGTAGGGAGGTTTTCCAGCCGGGTGCCCATTCAAATAAATCCGATATGTTCCATCCCTGGCATCATGTAAGCATCGGAAAAGAAGCACCCAAAACCGTGAACGCGGTTGTGGAGATTCCCATGGGGACCCGGGCCAAATACGAGTTGGACAAGGAGTCCGGCCTCCTGCGGCTGGACCGGGTGCTGTATTCCTCGTTTTATTATCCGGCCAACTATGGTTTCATCCCCCAGTCCTACGGAAAAGACCGGGATCCTCTGGACATCCTGATCCTTTCCCAGATCCAATTGGTACCCCTATGCGTCGTGGAGGCCCGCGTCGTGGGTGTGATGCAGATGGTGGATAACCGGGAGGATGACGATAAGATCATCGCAGTGGCCATTCATGACATGAGCGTGAATTATATCAAGGATATGGATTCCCTGCCGCCCCATTTCACCACGGAGCTGCGTCATTTCTTCGAGCAATACAAGACCCTGGAGCATAAGACGGTAACGGTGGAGGATTTTCAAAACAGGGAAAAAGCCTACCAAATCATCCAGGAAAGCATCCATGATTATAATAAATATTGCAGTGTCCCAAAATAAACCTCCCATGAGCCTGGGGATCATGCTTTTCTCGGACAAAGCACGTTAACATTCCCGCAGCCTGAAGTACCGGCAAATTCCAACCAGCCGGTGGGTCAATTCCCCGGTCTCGGAAAGTCGGATTCCCATCGAGTCCAGGGCATCCACGCGGACTTTTTCCGAACAATGGATGATCCTTCCCGGCTCCAGGATGATGCCCACATGGGTGGGTTTGCCCGAACCCTGATTGAAAAAAGCCAAATCGCCGCAACAGGGCTGCTGGGAAGCAGGCAGTTGCTCCCCTTCCCCATATTGTTGCGAGGCGTCCCGGGAAATCCGGGTACCGATCAGCCGGTATACCGATTGGGTAAATCCCGAGCAATCCAAGCCGAAGACGGTTTTCCCGCCCCACAGGTAACTGCTGTTGAGAAACTGGGTGGCGATTGCCCGGATCCGGTCCTGGTCCGGCGCCTGGTCAGCCGCAGGGATCTGTCTCCCATGATAGGTCAGATGGATGTTGCCCCAACGGGCACCCTCTTCACCGAGTCCCTTGAGTCTGCTCCCCAGGGGAACCATAAAGGACTGGCCATCCAACTCCACCTCATTGACCCAATCTCCTGCCAGCGGTTCCCCGGTGGTATGGAAAAGGCTTTCCTCCACCCAGGCGGGATGGCGGACCAAGGACCAGCCCTCGTACCCATCCTCCCCAGACCGAACCCGATGCCAATTCCCCGCCTGGGTCCGGACAATTTCGTAACATTCCCCAAAAATCAGTTCGGAAACCATTTCCGATCCCTGGGAGGGGCCCTCCCGCATGGGAAGGACCGGCACGGTACAGATTGCCAGGGTGGCCGGGGAAGACATGCGGCAAACTTATGGAAATTCCGGGGCCGGGGCATCTCCAGGGAGGAAATTGAATGAATAGCCTTAAATTGATTCCATGGTGAACCGCTTGCAGGCTGCATCGCTGAGCGACGAGGAGGTCCTCCAACGGTTCAGGGTGGACCAGGACAAGGACTGGATCGGCATCCTGTTCCTCCGGTATTCCCACCTCCTGTTCGGAGTCTGCCTGAAGTACCTGAAAAACGCCGAGGACGCCCGGGACGGGCTCCAGCAGGTTTTTCTGAAAGTGCTTTCCGAAATGAACCGCCACCAGGTCAATTGCTTCAAGGCCTGGATCTACCAGGTCACCCGAAATTATTGCCTGATGCAAATCCGCAAGGAAGCCGATCACCGTACGGTTCCGCTCCGGGAAAACCAGGAACTGGAAGACCTTGCGAACGAGGCGCTGGAACGCCGGAGGATCCGTGAGGTTAAGCTGAATTTCCTGGAGATCGCGCTGCAACAATTGCCGGCTGCCCAGCGGGACTGCCTGAACCTTTTTTACCTGGAGAAAAAAAGTTACCAGCAGATCGCAGAGCGCACCGGGCAAAGCCTGATGCAGGTGAAAAGCCATATCCAGAATGGAAAAAGGAAACTGAAACTGCTCGTGGACCGGATGATGGAGGAACAACCACCCAATGATCAAATTTTAATATAGCCTTGGTTATGGAATTGGAATCAGAACCCTTACTACCCAAAGAAAAATGCCTGGACCAAACTGAGCTGATCGGCTACCTCCGGCAAACCCTTCAGGGTCCTGAAAAGGATCGGGTAAGGATGCACCTGGAAGGTTGCGCCCTATGCAGGGATGCCCTGCAAGGACTCTCCAGGGTGCAGCCCCCTACCCGCATTCCGGCCCTGGTCCAGGAGGTGAACCGCTGGGCCCTGAAAAGACTGGAACGGACCAAACTGAAAAAGAAATCCCAAAAATTCTATATCCTGCTTTCCCTGACGGTATTCATCGTTCTGGTGGTGGTCCTGGTTGCTTACATGGCCTACCGCTCGACCGAACGGAGGGAAAGGCTGCGCAGCCATCCGGCCCATGGCGGCACCGCATGGTCGAATCCAGGACCCCGGAAAAACCCGGGCCTCTCAATAATTGACGCGGGGAACCTTTTTTCCCCAGTCCTCAAAGACTTTCAGGGAGGTGGGTTGGAGGATGCGAATGGAGGGAATGGACCGCTGGTCGGGTAATTTGGCCAACTCCCCGAAATAGAAATCATCCTCGAAGCCGATAGCCGCCGCATCCCGGCGGGTGTTGGAATAATAGATTCTGGAAATCCTTGACCAGTAAATAGCCCCCAGGCACATCGGACAGGGCTCGCAGGAGCAGTAAATCTCGCAATCGGTGAGGTCGAAAGTGCCCAGATACCTGCAGGCATCCCGGATGGCCAGAATCTCTGCATGGGCCGTAGGGTCATTGGTGGAAATCACCTGATTATACCCGCTTCCCACAATTTCGTTGTCCTTTACCACGATGGCCCCAAAAGGACCACCGCGGTCGTTGGTCAGCGCCTTGGCGGAAAGGTCCACCGCACGCTGCATGAAATGTTTTTCCCTGGATCCTTCCAACGGAATATTATTTGAATTGTCCCTGGAAATTTATATAAGATAAACCAAAACTGGATGGAATTTTTTGGGGAAGCATTCAGAAACGGGAGCCCCCGGGTTTAACCTCCTAAGGAGGGGTTCAGATCAGTTCGCCCACCACGAAACAGCTCCCGCAAACCAGGATGAGGTCCCCGGGACCTGAATCCCTCCGGGCAGCCTCCAATCCCTGGGCCGGGGTACCCTGGGCCTTTCCCCGCAGCCCGAGCCCGGCGGCCATTTCTGCCAGCAGGTGATGGTCCAGGGCCCGGGGAATGGAGGCCTGGCAAAAATAATATTCCGCTTCCGGGGGAAGGGAAGCGAGCATTTTTTGGGTGTCCTTGTCCCGGACGGTGCCCAGAACGATGCGCAACTGGTCATAGGTGGTTCGTTCCAGTTGCCTTCTGATCTCCTGTATCCCGGCCTCGTTGTGTCCCACGTCCAGGATCACCGCCGGATTCCGGTCAATCTGCTCCCAGCGTCCCCGGAGTCCGGTTAGGGCCATGACCTGGCTGAGGCCGGAACGGAGGGTTCCTTCAGAAAGATTCCAGCCCTTTTTTTGAAGGATTTCAACAGCCGTCAGGACGGTTAAAAGGTTCTTGGCCTGGTATTGGCCACGCAGATCCAGCTCAAAGCAGTCCAGGGCGGTATCCGGTTTCTTCTTAACGGAGACAACAAGATGATGGCCGTTATCCCGGGTGGAAAGGACCTCGAATTATCCGTCCCCGAACCGAAGGGGCGCCTTCAGTTCCCCGGCCCGTTCCAGGAATAGGGAAGCGATCCCGGGCTGGTACTCTCCGACCACCACCGGCACCTCCCGCTTGATGATTCCCGCTTTTTC
>DATKSX010000077.1:0-3762 GCA_035531415.1 Chitinophagaceae bacterium | reverse complement strand
GCCCTGATCGCAGAAAGGATTGGAGAGGCCCGGAAAGCCATTGAAGCAGAAGCGGTCAAACAGGCCGCTGAGGCCCTCCAAAGCAGGATGGCCGCCCTGGAGGAAGACCGGAATTCCAAGGACAGGCAGCTGAAGGAAGTCCGGGAAAGGGAATTGGCCCTCCTTAGGGAAAAGACTGCCCTGGAATCCCAGAGAAGGGATTTTGAATTGGAGTCGGAAAAAAAGCTGCTGGAAAGCCGGAGGGAAATCGAGGATCAGGCGGTAAAAAAAGAAAGGGAAATCTACGAGCTCAAATTGCTCGAGTTGCAGAAAAAACTGGAGGTTCAGACCCATATGGCCCAGGAGATGCAGCGCAAAGCGGAACAGGGGTCCATGCAACTTCAGGGGGAAGTGCAGGAACTCGCCCTGGAAGCTTTACTGAAAGCCAGTTTCCCATTTGATGAGGTGCTGGAAGTGGCGAAAGGGAAAAAGGGGGCCGATTGCCTGCTCCTGGTTCGCAACAACCTGGGCCAGGAATGCGGAAAAATCGTCTTTGAAAGCAAAAGGACCCAGGCATTTGCAGAAAACTGGATCGCGAAAGTGAAACAGGATATGCAAATCGTCCATGCGGACATGGCGGTGATCGTCACCCAGGCCAAGCCCAAGAAAATGGATGAGACCTTCATTCACCAGGAAGGGGTTTGGATCTGTTCCTTTGGCGATGTCCGGAGTTTGACGATTGCCCTGCGGGACGGACTGCTGCGGGTACAGCAGGTTTCCAGGAGCCATGAAAACCGCGGGGAAAAGATGCAATTGTTGTACAGCTACCTGACCAGCAATGAATTCTCCCAGCAATGGAACGCCATTCGGGAAGGCTTCAGGATCATGCAGCAGTCGATTGGCAGGGAAAGAGATGCCATGGAAAAATTATGGAAAGCGAGGGAAAAACAACTGGAAAAAGTCCTTTTGAACGCAGCCCATATCCGTGGATCCATAGAAGGGATTGCGGGATCGGATGTTGTGGATATCCGCCTTTTGGAAGATGAGCACGAGGAGGATCCCTTCTGAATTCAGGAAGCGTTATCCAGGAAATAGCGGATCCCCAGATCATAGCCTTTCAAACCCAGACCGCAGATGCTCCCCCTGCATTTTGGGGCGATCAGGGAAATATGCCGGAATTCTTCCCGGGAATAGATATTGCTGATATGGACTTCCACCACCCCAGTGGTGAGGGCGGCCACCGCATCGCGGATGGCGACCGAAGTATGGGTATAACCTCCCGCATTCAGCAAAATGCCTCCATGATCAAACCCCACCTGGTGCAGCCTGTTGATCAGTTCCCCCTCCACGTTGCTCTGGAAATAGTCCAGCTCCACCTGGGGAAAACGGGCCTGGAGCTTTTCGAAGTATTGATCAAAGGTCTCTGATCCATAGATGCCAGGCTCCCGGGTCCCCAGCAGGTTGAGATTCGGGCCGTTAATCAGGGCGATTTTCATGCATTGCGATTTTCCTGGGATGGCTTGGGATTACCGGTACCCCACCGGAAGGTTTCCTGCGTGAGTCCGGCAAGATCGATCAACCGGTCAACGACTGTGGAAGCGATGGCTTCCAGGGTGACCGGCCTGCTATAGAAGGAGGGGCTTGCTGGGCATATGATGCCTCCGGCTTCAGTTACTGTTGCCATATTACGGATATGGATCAGATTGAATGGGGTATCCCGGATCACGCAGATCAGCTTCCGCTTTTCCTTGAGCATCACATCGGCTGTCCTGGAGATGAGGTCGGTGGATACTCCTGAAGCGATCCGGCCCAGGGTCCCCATAGAACAGGGGCAAATGATGAGGGTATCAAAACGACTGGAACCGGAGGCAAACGGAGCGGAAAAATCATCCGGGGCATAAAAGGGAAAGGGATACCTGGAAAAATCCTCCTGCCCCAGTTCAGTTTCCCAGACCTTTTTGGCATTTTCGGTCATCACCAGGGCAACCGCCTCAACCTGATCCCGGAGTATTACGAGCTTGTCCAGCAGAACCCGGGCATAAATGGATCCGCTGGCACCGGTTACCGCAAGGACGATTTGATGCATAGCAAGCGGGCAAAACTAATCAAAATAGGGGCATCCGAGTTTAGGAAACATGTTGAAAAGGGGGAAAAATGGTTCCGTCGAGGCAGCCGATGGCAATCACCAGGGGACCAGGGTTTTGCAGGAGATAGTCCTGTTCAGGGTATCCGGTTCATCCTACCGGGTGGTGTACTACGGTAGCAGAGGTGATTTTTCCCGGACAGCCCAGCCTCCTGGAAGAATTACAGGAGCAAGCCAGGCAAATCAGGGCAACTAAAAACAGGGCTAATCCGGTGGTTTTCAAAACAGGTTTCACCGGGGTTTGATATTTATGCATAGGATATGGTAATCTTAGGTTTAATTGAACTTATAACACAAATTTATAATAAATATTATCAATTTTCAGTCATTTTTTTGGGATGGCCCCCAGGCCCCCCCTCAGGAATTCAGTTTCAAGCCGTTACATTTGCGTTTCAGCCTCATGCCTTCCCCACTTTCCAGCCAGCGGATTCATTTCATTGCCCTTGGGGGCAGTGTCATGCACCAGCTGGCTATTGCATTGAAAAACAAGGGGTTCGAAGTAACGGGAAGCGATGATGAATTGTTTGAGCCCGCCCTGACCCAATTGGCCCAGGCCGGCCTTTTACCTCCTTCCCCTGGATGGGATCCGGGCCGGATTACCCCAGGACTGGATGCGGTAATCCTGGGTATGCACGCCCGGAAAGACAACCCCGAACTGCAGGCTGCCCTCAGGCTGGGGGTCCCGGTTTACTCCTTTCCGGAATATATCCGC
Source organism: Chitinophagaceae bacterium (assembly GCA_035531415.1). Classification (GTDB taxonomy): domain Bacteria; phylum Bacteroidota; class Bacteroidia; order Chitinophagales; family Chitinophagaceae; genus JANWKA01. The sequence goes on along the minus strand of DATKSX010000077.1, from coordinate 928 downwards.
AGGGTGAGCACCGGAAAGATCCGGGTTGTCGTGGGGGGCAGTCACGGGAAAACCACGGTCACCTCCATGATCATGCATGTCCTTCGGGAGGCCGGAAAAGATTTCGATTATCTCGTGGGGGCCAGATTGGAGGGCTTTGCGGCCTCGGTCCGGGTCAGCGATGCCCCGGTTATCATTTGCGAAGGGGATGAATATCCCGCATCGGCTCTGGAGAAAAGGCCCAAGTTCCATTTTTTTCAACCCCATATCGCCGTGATCACCGGAATTGCCTGGGACCATATCAACGTATTCCCGACTTTTGAGGGTTACCTGGAACAGTTCTCCATTTTCCTGGAAAAAATCGAACCGGGGGGATGCCTCATATATAATTCCACTGATCCGGTGGTCACACAATTGGTCCGCAAGGGGCCTCCCGCAGTCCGGTTATTGCCTTACCAGGTCCCCCTGCACCATACCCTGGATCACAGGACCCTCTTGGAGGTGGAAGGTCACACGGCAGCACTCCGGGTTTTCGGAGACCATAACCTGTTGAATTCGGAAGCTTCCAGGCTGGTCTGCAGGGAGCTCGGAGTAGGAACCGAATCCTTCCTCCGGGGAATTTCCACCTTCCAGGGGGCCTCCAGAAGACTGGAACAGATCGCGTCCGGATCCGGAAGCATGATTTTCCGGGATTTCGCTCATGCCCCTTCCAAAGTGAGGGCAACTGTTCGCGCCGTGCACACCCAATTCCCGGAAAAAATCCTGGTAGCCGTGCTGGAACTGCATACTTACAGCAGCCTGGATGACCGGTTCCTGCCCCAATACCACGGCTCGCTGGATCCGGCTCAGGTGGCAGTGGTATATTACAGCCCTCATGCGCTGGAGCTGAAAAGACTCCCTCCCCTGGACCCGGAATCGATCCGGAAAGGATTCGACCGGGAGGATTTGC
>DATKSX010000076.1:0-2504 GCA_035531415.1 Chitinophagaceae bacterium | reverse complement strand
AAACGCCCTTAAACCAAACTGCTGTTGATGAAGGCTATAATCCCTGTGGCTGGTGCCGGAACGAAACTCCGGCCGCATACCTATACCCAGCCAAAAGCACTCATTCCCATTGCCGGAAAAACGATCCTCGCCTTCATAGTGGATCAGTTGGCCGAGGCGGGGGTCCGGGAATTCATATTCGTCATCGGATACCTCGGTGAAAAGATCCGGGACTATGTGGAAAAGAAATATCCCCATCTGGATTGCCATTTTGTCGTCCAGAACAACCGGGAAGGCATCGGCCACGCCGTGCTGCTTACCCGCAAACTGGTTCAGGGAGACGAGATCTTTATTACCCTGGGGGACACCATTTGCGAGTTCGATGTGAAAAGCATCCTGGACAGCGAGGGTTCCTGGCTTGGCCTGAAAAAAGTAGATGACCCGAGAAATTTCGGGGTAGCCGAGCTGGGGGAGGACGGGAGGATCCAGCACCTGGTCGAAAAGCCCCAGATCCCCAAATCGAACATGGCCCTGGTAGGCCTGTACAAGATCCGGGAGACGGAACAGATGTTCGCCTGCCTGGAAGAGAACCAGGACCATAAAATGAAAACCCATGAAGAGTTTTATCTGACCGAAGCCCTGGACTGCATGATCGCCAAGGGGACCACCTTCCATTCCTTCAAGGTAGCCAACTGGTTCGATTGCGGCAGGAAGGACACCCTGCTGGAGTCCAATGCCACGCTGTTGAAAAAATATGGACATGCCCAGCAGCCTCCCCAGGCCTTTGACGATACCATCATCATTCCCCCAGTGAGCATTGCGGAAGGATGCCAGATCACCCATTCCCTCATCGGCCCCAATGTGGCCATCGGGGAAAATACGGTAGTTGATTATTCCATCATCCGGGATTCCATCATCGGGTCCTACGCCAACCTTTTCGAAGTGGTCCTGAAATCCTCCCTGATCGGAAGCGACGCCAATATCCGGGGGATGAGCCAGAGCCTGAATATCGGGGACAATACCGAAATTGACCTGGGATAGGCCCTGCTTCGGACCCTGAACCGTTTTAATCTTCCATGGAAACTTTCTCTAACAGGATCACCCGGCTTTTCGCCATCCGGTACCCCGTGGTACAGGCGGGGATGATCTGGACCTCGGGCTGGAAACTCGCCAGCGCGGTGGCAAATTCCGGGGGGCTCGGACTGATCGGTTCGGGCAGCATGTACCCGGAAGTACTCCGGGACCATATCCGGAAATGCCGTTTGGCCACGGACCAGCCTTTCGGAGTGAACCTTCCCTTACTTTATCCGGATACCGATAAGCATGTCCGGGTGATCCTGGATGAAGGGGTGAAAATCGTTTTCACCTCTGCGGGCAACCCGGCGACCTGGACCCCCCTGCTCAAATCCAGTGGGGTCACCGTGGTTCATGTGGTGGGATCTTCCCGCTTTGCCCGGAAAGCGGAGGATGCCGGGGCCGATGCCGTGGTTGCAGAAGGGTTTGAGGCAGGTGGACATAACGGAAGGGAGGAAACCACCACCATGGTCCTGGTTCCGGCCGTAAAGGAAAGCGTGGGGATACCCGTTCTGGCAGCGGGGGGAATCGCAAGCGGGAGGGCCATGCTCGCGGCCATGGCCCTCGGGGCCGAAGGGGTCCAGGTAGGGAGCCGTTTTGCGGCCAGCCTGGAGGCCTCCGGCCATGAACGGTTCAAGCAGGCCATCGTTGAGGCGGGGGAGGGGGATACCATGCTGGCGCTGAAAAAGCTCATGCCGGTCCGGATCCTGAAAAACGCCTTTTATAACCAGGTTCGGGAGGCGGAGGACCGGGGCGCCCCGGCCGGGGAACTTGAGGCACTGCTGGGAAGGGCCCGGTCCAAAAAAGGGATGTTCGAAGGGGCCCTGGAGGAGGGGGAGCTGGAGATCGGCCAGGTCAGCGCGCTGATCCGGGATATCCTTCCTGCGGCTATCATCCTGAACCAGATCTGGGAGGAGTTCCTCCTGGAAAAGCAAAGAATCTGCGGGTTGCCCGGATGAGGAATCCGGGACGGTTTAATTCCTCCGCACCAGCCATTTGGCCATTTCTTTCAGGGTAATCTTCTTACCGTAAAGCAATATTGCGGTCCGGTAGATTTTTCCGGCTGCCCAGGTGGTCAGGATGAAACCTCCGATCAGAAATAATCCCGAAAGGGCCAGTTGGGACCAGGGTACCCCGAATGGAATCCTGGCTATCATGACCAGGGGAGAAGAGAGCGGGAAGATGCTTGCCGCCACAGCCAGGGCTCCGTTGGGTTGCTGGATCGCCTGGAACATGATGAAAAAAGAAATAATGATTGGCATGGTCACCGGAAAGGTCAGTGCCTGGGATTCGGTGGCATCCTGGTCCACGCAGGATCCCACGGCCGCGAATAATGCCGCGTACATAAGGTACCCGAACAGGAAATAAAACAGGAAGGCCACGATCACCAGGGTAAAATTGATATTGCTGTTCAGGACCTGGTGAATCTGGATGGCCAGATCGCTGCCGGA
>DATKSX010000075.1:0-15544 GCA_035531415.1 Chitinophagaceae bacterium | reverse complement strand
GGTGCAACCGAGGGCAATTGCATTAAACAGGATGCTCACATGGTCGGCATGGATCATCCCCCCGGGCCAGTCTGTTCCGGGATGGAAATACTCCCATCCGTTCACCAGGAAAGCGAGGCCCATGCCAAGGATGGCGATATAGCGGATCGCATTTTTGGACCGGATGAAAAGCCCGGAGAAAAGCAGGACGACCCCGAAAACCCCTGTAAATAAAATTTCATTCATAAAATCATCAATATCCGGTCGGGGAAATTCCCCGTTTAAAAATAAGCCATCAGGGACGCGGTCGTGCCATGGGCCAGGTCCAGCAGGGGCTGAGGGAATACCCCGAACCCGATGATCAGCACCACCAGGATCCCCAGAGCGATATATTCGCCGGTGCCGAGGTCCTTCATGCCCTGGGTGTGCTCCCCGGGTTTGCCGAAAAGGACCCGTTGCAGCATGCCCAGGATATACACCGCCACCAGGATCACTGCAAGGCCGGCCGGCACCATTGCCCATGGACTGAACTGGTACAGCCCCGTGAACATCAGGAATTCCCCGACGAAACCATTGGTGAGGGGCAGGGCGATATTGCCCAGGCAGATGATCATAAAGGCTATTGCCAGGCCCGGCGCGGACCGGGCGACGCCTCCCAGGTCGGCGATCTGGCGGGTATGGCTCTTGCTTTCGAATATCCCCACGACCACCCACATTCCGGTGATGGTGATCCCGTGGCTGAACATCTGGAAGATGACTCCTTCGAGCCCGATTGGATTATGGGAAAATATCGCTGCACTCATCAGCCCCACATGTGCGATCGAGGAATAGGCCACCATCCGTTTCAAATCTCCCTGCCGGATGGCCAGGACAGAGGCATAAATGATTCCCGTCACCGAAAGGATCATGGCGACATTGGACCAGTGGGCTACCCCTTCCGGGAAGACCGGAAGGACCCACCGGATCAGGCCGAATACTCCCATTTTGACCATTACCGCGGAAAGGATGATGGTGACCGGGGTTGGCGATTGCTCATAGGTATCCGGCTGCCAGGTATGAAAGGGGAACACCGGCATTTTTACCGCAAAGGCGATGAAGAAAAGCCAGAACAACCCGCCTTGCACCGTGGCGGGAAGGGCCCTTCCCGCCAGGACAAAGGCCTGGTAAGAAAAGGAATGGGCTCCGGGGGTCTGAAAATAGAGGTAGATGATCCCGGCCAGCATGAGCAGGGATCCCAGGAAGGTATAGACGAAGAACTTGAAAGTGACCCGGATCCTGCGGTCACCCCCCCAGAGGGAGCAAAGGAAATATACCGGGATCAGGGCAAGCTCCCAGAACGCATAGAACAGCAGGGCATCCATTGCGGTGAATACCCCCATCATGCCCGCCTGGGAAAGCAGCATCAGGCCATAAAATGAGGAAGGCCGCTCATAATCTTTCTTCCAGTTGGCGATGAACACCACCGGAAAGACCACCGCATTGAGCAGGCAGAGCACCAGGCCCATGCCATCCAGGCCCACGGTGAAGCGGCTTCCGAGCTGGGGGATCCAGGAAACATCAGCCCCTGAAGCGCCATGGACCGACCCGCTGATGGAAAGGCAGACCCTGGCCAGGGTGACCAGGGAGGACACCAGGGCCCAGGGCTTTGCGGCTTTTCCCGGAATCAGGAACGCAGCAAGGCCGGTTACCAGCGGAATCAGGATCAGTAAAACAGTCCCCATAGGCTAATGCTCCCCTTTTAAATCAGGAAAAATGCGATCAGAAAAAGGATTATGGCACCGGCCACCATCCCAAAAATATAGAGGCCTACCTGCCCGCTCTGAATCAGGCGGATCTTCCTGCTTCCCCATTGCACCATCCTTCCCATGCCGTTTACCGCTCCGTCGATCACCGGGGATTCAACATGGCGCTCCAGCCAGTTCGAAAGGCGCGGCAGGGGCCGGGTGAAAAGGAAGTCGTAAAGTTCATCCACATACCATTTATGCTCCAGCCACCGTACCAGGCCTCTTCCCGGGGTGGTCTCCGCCTTGTACTGGCGGTACAGGGAGCGGGTCCAGAACACGACCGCGATGGAAAGGGCGGCAGCCACGATCATCAGGACCAGGTCTGTATTGCCTCCGGCAACGGGCATGGGTATTGCCGGTCCTCCACGGAAAACCGGAGCAAGGAAATTACCGAGCAGATCCTTTCCCCCCAGGGAAGAAGGGATCCCTACCCAGCCGCCGAGGAAGGAAAGCAACGCGAGCAGGACCAGGGGGATGGTCATGGCCGGCGGACTTTCATGAAGGTGGCGGGCCGATTCTTCAGTCCCACGGAAATCCCCGTGAAAAGTGATGAAAAATAGGCGGAACATATAAAATGCAGTCATCAGGGCCCCGGCCAGGCCGACGTAGTAAAGCAGGGGTTGCTCCCGATAGGCGGCGGCCAGGATGGCATCCTTGGAAAAAAATCCAGAAAACGGAGGGATTCCGCTGATCGCCAGACAGGCCACCAGGAAGGTCCAGTAAGTGACGGGAAGTTTCCTGCGGAGCCCCCCCATCCTGCGAATGTCCTGCTCCCCGCCCAGGGCATGGATCACCGAACCCGCGCCCAGGAACAGGAGGGCCTTGAAAAACGCATGGGTCATCACATGGAAAACTGCCGCTCCGTAGGCTCCCACCCCGAGCCCGAGGAACATAAAACCCAGCTGACTCACGGTGGAATAGGCGAGCACCTTTTTGATATCATATTGCTTCAGGGCTATGGAAGCCGCCAGGATCGCAGTAGCCAGGCCGATGAGGGCCACCACGTTGAGGGTTGCAGGAGCCAGGCTGTACAGCACATGACTGCGGGCGATCATATAGATTCCCGCCGTCACCATGGTTGCAGCATGGATCAGGGCAGATACCGGAGTCGGCCCCGCCATGGCATCCGGCAACCAGGTATATAGGGGGATCTGGGCGGATTTGCCTACTGCGCCCACCAACAACAACAGGGTGATGGCCACCAGGACTCCGCTATGGGTTCCAAGTGCAGAAGCCTGGGCGAATACCTCCCCAAAGCTTACGCTGGAAAACCGGGAGATCATCAGGAAAAGACCGATCAGAAAACCCAGGTCACCGATCCGGTTCATGATGAAGGCCTTTTTCGCGGCCTGGTTAAAGTCATTCCGGTCATACCAAAACCCGATCAGCAGGTAGGAACAAAGCCCGACGCCTTCCCAGCCGATGAAAAGGATCACATAGTTGGCCCCAAGGACCAGCAGGAGCATGGAGAAGACAAAAAGGTTCAGGTAGGAGAAATACCTGCCGTACCCGGCATCGGTACGCATATAGGACGCGGAATAAAGATGGATCAGAAACCCCACCCCGGTGATGATCAAAAGAAAAACCAGGGTGAGCTGGTCCACCTGGAAATCAAAGGGGATCTGCAGGGTTCCTACGGAAATGAAATTGAAAAGGTGGACCTGGGTGGAGCGGAAGCCCGGGGCCAAGGCCTGGAAAAACAGGACGCAGCTCACCAGGAACGACCCCAGCACCGTACCACATCCCGTCATCGCAATGGCGGTCTTGGACAACCGATTCCTCCAGATGCCGGTGACCAGGAACCCCAAAAGGGGAAGCAAGAGCACCAGCCAGACATATTGGACCATAGTTATGATTCAGCTCCCTGGGGAGGTCAATGTTTCAACCGGTTCATCAGCCCTACGTCCACGGTATGACTGTGACGGTACACCATCACAATGATGGCCAGTCCCACCGATACTTCGGCGGCAGCTACCACCATAATGAAAAACACGAATATCTGCGCCGACGCGTTATGATGAAATTTGGAAAAGGCCACCAGCATGAGGTTCACCGCATTGAGCATGATTTCAATGCACATGAAGATGATGATGGCGTTGCGCCGGATCAGCACCCCCATCACCCCGATACAAAACAACGCGAGGCTCAGGAATATATAATCATTGACAGGCATATCCATTAGTTTTTCTTACCGATCAGCACCGCCCCGACCATGGCGCTGAGGAACAACACGCTGCTCAGCTCGAAAGGAACGATGAACTCATGGAAAAGGACCTTCCCCAGGTTGCTGATCAGCCCGATATCGGTGCTTTTCTCCGACATCAGGGCCGGGTCCGCCTTCTTCAGGGCGGCAAGAACCACCACCAGGAGAATGCCTCCGGAAATAACCCCGGCGAAACGGACCAGCTGGCTTTTCTGGGGCTCGGTATCGGCATTCATATTCATCATCATGATCACAAAAAGGAACAGCACCATAATCGCCCCGGCATATACGATAATGTGTACCACGGCCAGGAACTGCGCGTTCAGCAGCAGGTAATGCCCTGCTATGGCGAAGAAGGTCATGATCAGGAAAAGGACGCTGTTGATCGGGCTCCTGCTGGTGACCACCCCGATCGCGCAAAGGAGTGCCAGAACGGCCAGAATCCAGAAAATAATCTCCTGCCAGTTCATGGCCGGGGAGTTTTGGTTTCCTCGCCTGGAAGAGGGATCAGCAGGTCCTCCTTCCCATAGATGAAATGGTCCCTTTCGAAGCTGGATGGGGCGAAAGTCTCGGTAAGGTAGATCGCATCCTTGGGACAAGCTTCCTCGCAGAAACCGCAAAAAATGCATCGCAGCATGTTAATCTCGTATTTGGCGGCATATTTTTCCTCCCGGTACAAATGTTCCTCCCCTGGTTTTCGCTCGGCACCCTCCATGGTAATCGCTTCGGCGGGGCAGGCCACGGCGCAAAGACCGCAGGCTGTGCACCTTTCTCTTCCCTCCTCGTCCCGATTGAGGATCTGCAGGCCCCGGAAAACAGGGCTGAACGGCCTTTTTTGCTCCGGGTAGCTAATCGTAGCCTTTTTCCTGAAGATATGCCTCATGGTGATGGCCATGCCCTTGAAGATACCGGGCAGGTACATCTTCTCCCAGAAGTTCAGGGGCCTCCGATCCACGGGCATGGCCCTGTCCGTCAACGCTTGCATATCCGGTCCTCCCTCATGTCTTGTTTTTATCCAGCCGGGATCCCCTTCCGGGAATTCCGGGCTTAGTGATTGAAATATAGCGCCACCCCTCCCGTAACCAGTATGTTCAGCAGGGCCAGCGGGATCAGCATCTTCCATCCCAGCTTCATGAGCTGGTCATAGCGGAACCTGGGTATGGTCCACCGCACCCACATGAACAGGAAGATGAGCAAACCGATTTTAAGGAACAGGGCAACCACCCCGAGTACGGTGATCCAATTGGCGCTGAGGCCCAGGTGGTCCATGAAAGGGAAATTATACCCTCCGAAGAACAGGGTGGCCATCACCGCCGAACTGATGAACATGTTCACATATTCCGCGAAAAGGTAGAACCCCAGCTTCATGGAAGAGTATTCCGTATGGTAGCCGTTTACCAGCTCATTCTCGCATTCGGCCAGATCGAAGGGCGTCCGGTTGCATTCGGCAAAGGCGCAGACCAGGAAGATCAGAAAACCAACAGGCTGGCGAAAGGCATTCCAGGTGAAATACCCTCCTTTCCAGAACCCATGCTGCTGGCGGACGATATCGTTCAGGCTCAGCGAGCCGGTAAGCATGAGCAGGGCGATCAGGGCAAGTCCCATGGCCAGTTCATAGGAAATGATCTGGGATGCCGCCCGGATCCCCCCCAGGAGGGAAAATTTATTGTTGGAAGCCCATGCCCCGATCATGATCCCATAAACTCCGAGGCTGACCACCCCGAAAATATAAAGGATGCCTATATTCACATCGGCCACCTGCAGGGGAACCACATGTCCCCCGAGGTGCAGGGAATCCCCCCAGGGGATCACAGCACCCGTCATGCAGGCGGTAAGCATCGCCAGGGACGGGCCCAGAATGAACAGGAACCGGGTCGAATGGCTTGGGATGATCTCTTCCTTGAAAAACAGTTTGGCTCCGTCGGCCAGCGGCTGTAGGATCCCGAAGGGGCCGGCACGATTGGGGCCCAGCCGGTCCTGGATCACCGCTGCAACCTTTCGTTCGGCATAGGTGGAATACATGGCAACCAGCAGGGAAATAGCCAGAACGATGGCGATCAGGATGAATTTTTCCACCAGGAAATAGGTTCCGATCTGCAGGATCATGGTCAGTCCGTTTTTGTATTGGTATCCCTTGTGGTGGTGTTGTAGTTGTCCCCGGCAAAATCATCCGAGGTGGCCGGTCCCGAAATCCGGCTCAGATCGATCTCCGGCCGGTTTACCTCGCTGATGTCGTGGATATCCTGCAGAAGTTTGGGCTGCCTGCCGTGCATCACGCTGGGGAGTGGGTCCCTTGGAGTTACGGGATCGAGATATTTGCCCTGGGTCATCACGCTGGCCCGGCTGATCTTCCTGGGCCCCTCGATGGTCCAGTACTTCACATCCTTGCGGTCGTAACGGCAGGTGTTGCAGATAAAATCTTCCACTTCCCCAAACTCATCCTTGCGGGCGGTTACCCGGTAGATTTCATTGCCCCTCATCCAAAGCACCCCTTTTCCGCAGCATTTGGGATTCTCGCAGTCCCGGTGGGCATCCATCGATTTGAGGAACCATACCCGGTTCTTGAACCGGAAGGTCTTGTCCGTGAGCGCACCCACCGGACAGACGTCGATCATATTGCCGGAAAAATCATTCTCTATAGCCTGATGGATATAGGTGCTGATCTGGGACCGGTCTCCACGGTCCAGGATGCCATGCATCCTTCGGTCGGTGAGCTGTTCGGCGGTAAAAACACAACGGTAGCAGAGGATGCACCGGGTCATGTGAAGCTGGATCTGGTCTCCGATATCGATCAGCTCAAAAGTCCTTCGGTCAAACTCATAACGGGTCCCCTCCACCCCATGCTCATAGGAAAGGTTCTGCAGATCGCATTCCCCGGCCTGGTCGCAAATGGGACAATCCAGGGGGTGATTGATCAGAAGCATCTCCACGATTCCTTTGCGGGCTTCCAGCACCTCGGGTGAGCTGATGTTCTGCACCACCATGCCGTCCATCACGTTTGTCCTGCAGGATGCCACCAGCTTGGGCATCGGACGGGGATCCTTCGCCGAGCCCTGGGCAACTTTCACCAGGCAGGTGCGGCATTTCCCCCCCGTGTCTTTCAGTTTGGAATAATAGCACATGGCCGGAGGCACCAATTTGCCCCCAATGATCCTTGCGGCGTTCAGGATGGAGGTGCCCGGAGGCACTTCCACCGTTACCCCGTCGATGGTTACCTTGAATTGCTGTTTTTCTTCCGCCATGGTCTGTCATGTGGGCCGCATCAGCGGCCCTTATGGTTATTCAAAGGAAAGCCGGTCAAGCCGGAGCTCCCGCTATGGGCAGGGGATCCGCGTAATGGGCCAATCCGTAATTTCTTTCCAGGCAATCCTTTGGGTTGAGGATATGCCATTCAAACTCGTCCCGGAAATGCCGGATGGCCGCAGCTACGGGCCACGCGGCGGCATCCCCAAACGGGCAGATGGTGTTGCCTTCGATCTTGCGCTGGACGTCCCAGAGCAGGTCGATATCGCTCAGTTTTCCGTGACCGTATTCAATATTGTGCAGGACCTTTTCCAGCCAGCCGGTGCCTTCCCTGCAGGGGCTGCACTGGCCGCAGCTCTCATGATGGTAGAACCGGGCCAGGGTCATGGTATGGCGGACGACACACTGGTCCTCGTCCAGCACGATGAACCCCCCGGAGCCCAGCATGCTGCCTGTTTCGAAGCCCCCGTCCGCAAGGCTTTCATAGGTCATCAGCCTTTTTTCTCCCTTCGCGGTGTTCAGCAGGAGGTTTGCCGGGAGTATGGGTACTGAGGATCCCCCCGGAATGCAGGCTTTCAGCCTTTTACCCCCGCGGATCCCGCCACAGAATTCATCTGAATACAGGAATTCCTCGACGGTGATTCCCAGATCTATTTCATAAACCCCCGGGCGGTTGATGTTTCCGCAGGAAGAAATCAGCTTGGTCCCGGTAGATTTGCCCCTTCCGATTCGGGCATAGGCATCCCCGCCCATCTCCATGATGGGCACCACGGCTGCAAGGGTCTCCACATTATTGACTACCGTGGGGCAGTCCCAAAGCCCTTTCACGGCAGGGAATGGGGGTTTTATCCTTGGATTGCCCCGCTTCCCCTCCAGGGATTCCAGCAGGGCGGTTTCCTCCCCGCAGATATAGGCCCCCGCACCCCGATGCACATAGATCTGGCAGTCAAAACCGGTTCCCCCGATATTCTTCCCCAGCCATCCATGCTCAGTGGCCTCTGCGATGGCCCGGTCCAGGATGTCCAGGATCCAGGCATATTCGCCCCGGATATAAATATAGGTGCGCTCGGAACCGAGGGCAAAACTGGAAATGATCAGTCCTTCGATAAGCAGGTGCGGGATCACCTCCATCAGATAGCGGTCCTTGAAGGTGCCGGGTTCCGATTCGTCCGCATTGCAGACCAGGTACCGGGGCATTCCTTCAGGCTTGGCCAGAAAGCTCCATTTCATTCCGGTGGGAAAACCGGCCCCTCCCCGCCCCCGGAGTCCGGATTTTTTCACTTCTTCCACGATCGCATCAGGGCTCATCTTCAGGGCCTTCTCCAGAGCGATGTAACCGCCTTCCCGCCTGTAGGCATCGTAAAACCGAATGCCCTCAATCCCTGCTTTTCCGATCAGTAATTTATTGGCCATATCCTGGATTCCTTCCTTTGGCAATTTTTTCGTCTGGCAAATTTAGTTCAGGTGCCCCGCTTTGGTCCTGCATTCTTCGATGATCTGGTCCACCGCCGCCGGGGTAAGGTGTTCCCGGTAAACCGGTCCCAGCTGCATCATGGGGGCATACCCGCAGGCTCCGAGGCACTCCACCGTTTTGAGGGAAAACAGGCCGTCCGGGGTGGTCTGGCCCACTTCGATACCAAGCTTTTTCTTCAGATAGGCGATGATCTCATCCGATCCGTTCAGCATGCAGGGACCGGTCTGGCACACTTCGAAAACATAGGTGCCCAGTGGTTCCAGGTGGCACATGGAATAAAAGGTGGCCACCTCGTATACTTCGATCGGCTCCAACTTCAGCAGGGAGGCCACATAATCCAGGGTCTCCACGCTGAGCCAGCCTCCGGCTTCTTCCTGGGCGATATGGAGCACTGGAAGGATGGCGCTTTTCTGCCTGCCTTCGGGGTAGGCATCCAGGCATCTTTTCACCTGCTGCATCCCATTTTCTGATAAAGATTTCACGGTCTTGGTATTCTTTTTTGGTTCATCATCAGGCGTCCAGTTCCCCGGCGATCAGGTTTAGGCTGCTCAGGCAGATCACCGCGTCGCTCAGCAACGCATTATGCACCAGTTCTGGGAAGGCCTGATAATAAATAAAGCAGGGCCTGCGGAAATGGAGCCGGTAGGGCGTCCTTCCTCCGTCACTGATCAGGTAGAACCCCAATTCACCATTCGCTCCTTCCACCGCATGGTACACCTCCCCGACCGGAGCATCAATCTCGCCCATAATGATCTTGAAATGATAGATCAGGGCTTCCATCTTGGTATATACATCCGGCTTGGGGGCAAGATAATAGGCTGGAGCATCAGCATGGAACACTTCGGAGGGTTCTTTTTCCATCTTTTGCAGGGCCTGGCGGATCAGGCTCATGCTTTCCCACATCTCCTGATTTCGAACCAGGAACCGGTCGTAACAATCCCCGGTTTTTCCCACTGGGATCTTCAGGTCGAATTCCTCATAAGAACAATAGGGCTGGGTCACCCGGACATCGTAATCCACCCCAGCAGCCCGGAGGTTGGGGCCCGTGAAGGAATAATTGAGGGCCCGCTCTGCGCTGATCGGACCTGCTCCGATGGTGCGATCCATGAAAATCCGGTTCCGGTTGAACAGCCTTTCAAACTCGGATAGCACCCCGGGATATTCCTTAAGGAATTTGTCCAGTTTTCGGAAAACAGTATCGTTGAAATTGCGCTCGAACCCTCCGATCCTGCCGATATTGGTGGTGAGCCGGGATCCGCAGATCTCTTCATAGATCTCATAAATCAGTTCCCGGTATTGCATCAGGTACAGGAACCCGCTATAAGCCCCGGAATCCACCCCCACCACGGAATTGCAGATGAGGTGGTCGGATATCCGGGCCAGTTCCATGATGATGACCCGCATGTAATCCACCCGTTTGGGCACCCGCAGGCCCAACAGTTTTTCCACGGTCAGTTGCCACCCGATATTGTTGATCGGGGAAGAACAATAGTTCATCCGGTCGGTAAGCGGCGTGATCTGGTAGAAAGGGCGCCGCTCGGCCAGCTTCTCGAAAGCCCGGTGAATATACCCGACGGTGGAAGTAGCTCCGACGACCCGCTCCCCGTCCATCTCCAGGATGTTTTGGAAAACCCCATGGGTGACAGGGTGGGTAGGTCCCAGGTTGAGGGTAGTAGTTTCCTTCTGGAGACTGTCCTGCTGTAATTTAATATGCTGTTCCGTCATTCCAGACCCCAAAGGGGAACTTTTTATCATTAATTCCTGCCGAACATCTGATCATCCTTGTCCTTTCGGGACTGGTCCTCCAGCGGATATTGTTTGAGCATCGGAAAATAATCCATTTCATCCACGTTGAGGATGCGCTTCAGGTTGGGATGGCCCACAAAATTGATTCCGAAAAAGTCATAGGTCTCCCGCTCCATCCAGTTGGCCCCTGCAAACAGCCGGCAGGCCGTGAACACATCGGGGGTCCGGATATCGGTGAACAGCTTCATGCGCAGCCTTACGTTATCCACGAGGTTGTGCAGATGGTAAACTACGGCCAGTTCCGCTCCAGGCTTGTCGGGATAATGCACTGCAGTCAGGTCGGTGAGGAATCTGAACTGCAGTTCGGGATCCTCGTAAAGGAATTGTAGGACTTTCAGGTTCATTTCCCTGGGCACGGTGAAACTGAGCATCCCGTAAGGCTCCTCGAATTCAGAAACCACATCAGGAAATTTTTCCTTCAGCCTTTCTTCTATATGTGCATGGGTCAGTGCCATTTCAACAGGGCTATGGATTGTTTCGGTCATTGGATTCCATAAGTAGCCAGCAGCTCCTTATAGCGATCCGAATTCCTCCGGCGGAGGCTTTCCTGTCCCACCAGCTCCTGAACTTTCATGAATCCGTCGATAATCCCTTCCGGCCGGGGCGGGCAACCTGGTACATAGACATCCACCGGGATCACCTGATCGATGCCCTGGAGTACGGAATAGGTGTCGAAGATCCCTCCACTGGCGGCACAGGCCCCAACAGCCATCACCCAGCGGGGCTCGGCCATCTGCAGGTAGACTTCGCGCAGGACGGGACCCATCTTTTTCGCGATAGTGCCCATCACCATAAGAAGATCACACTGGCGCGGGGAGAAGCCCACCCGCTCCGCCCCGAACCGGGCCAGGTCATAATGGGATCCCATGAGGGCCATAAATTCGATCCCGCAACAGGAAGTCGCGAAGGGAAGCGGCCAGAGGGAGTTTTTCCGGGCCAGGCCGACGGCTTTGTCGAAGGAGGTGGCGAAGAAACCCTGTCCACTATATCCTTCCGGGACTTTCCCCACTTTTACCTTGGTATGATATTGAACGGGTCTTCCCATGATCAAAGGTTTAATTCCCCAGGAAGGGCCGGGACTTAATCCCGCCAGTTAAGGGCCCCTTTCCTGATGATGTAAAAAAATCCGGCGAAGAAAAACGCCACGAACAACACCATTTCCCAAAAGCCGGCCCACCCGAGATTTTTGAAATTCACGGCATAGGGATAGAAGAATATCACTTCCACATCAAAGAGAACGAAAAGAATGGCTGTCAGGAAATAATTGATGGCCATGGGCTGGCGGGCATTGCCTTGCGCCTCGATGCCACATTCAAAGTTCTCCAGCTTGTCTGTGCCTTTCCTTTTAGGCCCCAGCAAATGGGTGGCAATCATCACTCCCACCACAAAAATTAGGGCCATGATCAACTGAAGGACTATCGGGAAATAGCTTATGGGCGTCGTTCCGGCCTCAAGGACGTAACTGTGAAGCAACATGGCTGGTTATTCCTCCGAAATAAAACTCAAAAGTACGCCAACCCAGACAATATTCAAACGGAATTCGGGTGAGGGAAAGGCGGTTGCAAAATAAAAAAAGGCCCTCCATCCAGAGAGGACCTTTTTTTAAACCTCATTTAATGGTGCAGATCCGTTCCTATCCTCCGGCTGATTTTTGCGTGGCTTTAGCATGTTTTGCATTATACTCATCCAGGGATTTGTAATAGCCCTGGATCTTGGTCGCCGTTTCATTGTTGGGGTCGATCGCAAGGAGCTTTTTTACATATGTTTCCGCCAGATCCCGATTCTTATCATGCACTGCATTGATGGCCAGATTGGCATAGATGTTCTGGGCCAGGACATTATGCGGGTCGATACCAATCAGCTTGTCGGCATATGTGGAAGCTCCATCGTTATCTCCTTTTTTCATGTCCACCGTGGCGATATAAAAATAGGCCTTGGTAAGTTGCCCGGTCTTGGATGAATCCGTCGGGCTGATCAGGGAAATATATTTGGTATAGGCGGGCACAGCAGTCCCCGAGTAACCCGTATCCTGCTCAGCCTGGGAAAGGGCCAGGTAATAATAGGCAACCTGCTGGTCTTTTGCCTCAGGATATTTCTGGGCCATGGTCTGGAACACGGCGATGGCGCTGTCCAGTCTACCGCCATACATGTCGGAAAGGCCATACCAGAAATAGTCATAGATGGTAGCCTGGGCTCCCGCCATGCCGATGACTTTCTTATAATACAGGGCTGCCCCCTGGAAATTCTCCTCTTTCCTCAGCTGGTCGGCCAGGGTGCGGAGATACCCCAGGTCGGAAGAAGTATCGGCGTCCACTGCTCTTTGCACATAAAGATTGGCCAGGGAGTCTTCCTTGAGCTTGCTGAGGATCTCACTGTAGGTGATATAGTCGAAGGGGATGGAAAGTTTGGAGGGGTCCTGCCGCTGGAAATAGATATCCATGTTCTTGCGGGCATCCAGGGAATCTCCCATGGCGTCATCGCTCACTGCGATCAGCTTGTACAGCCTGGTCTGGGTTTGTTTGCTCAGGGAAGGCATGATCTGGTTGGCCTTGTCGATCGCCTGCTGGTACTGCTTCTTGGAGAACATGATATCCACCTGGTAGGCCTGTGCGTCAACCTTATCGTCGGTCAGGGCGGTGTATTTATCCAGGTATTGCTGGGCCTGATCCAGGTTGCGGAACCGGTAATACCAAACCAGGTTATAGTATGCCGGTACATAGTTCGGGTCGGAACTGATCGCGGTCTCCCAGTTGGGAAGGGCGAGACTATCCACATGGGCGGACTGGTACAGCAGGCCCAGCTTGTTGTAGGCTTCTGCGTACTTGCTGTCCGCGTTGATTGCATTGAGGTACTGGTTGGCCGCATTGCCGCCCCCGTTGGCAGTGGCGAGGTAGGCATCCCCCATGGCATCGTAATCCGCGGCGCCATAGTTTTTCTTGCGGTTCTTTTTGTTATCCTTGATGCTTTTCATTTGATCCAGGGCATACATATTGTCGGCCTTTGGGGTAGTCGCCGTGGCTTCCAGGATCGCCCTGCCCACTTCGAAATCCCTGCCATCGGAGACATTCATGGCCTGCTGGAATTGCACCTTGGCAGTGTCGTACTTACCTTCCAGGATATCGATCCTGCCTGTCCCCACGATGTTCAGTGCGGAATTGGGGTTGACCTGAATTCCTTTGGCGAAATCCGCACGGGCCGCATCATTGTTGCCCAATCCCAGGTCAGCAAGGCCAAGGTAATAATAGGCCGCGTCATTGGTGGGGGTGGCTGTGATAACCTTCTGGAGATCCGATTTTGCGGTCTGGTACTTTTCATAATACAGGTCCTTGATGCCGTCATCCATCGTTTGGGCGAAAGCCGGACAAGCGACCGCCGCAAGCAGGATCACCATCAGGGTCCTAATTGTTTTCCCTTTTTTCATTGGTTTAGAATTTTGGTCTATGTGGTTGGAATTTTGGTTTTACTGCAGATTTACGTCCTTAAAAACGATATCCAGCTTCGCGGGGAAGAGACGGAAGCTGCCAATGATGAGCTGCCCCTGCTGCCCTCCGAGGAAATTTGTAAATCCGCTTCCCAGACCCAGGTAAGGTTCCCTCAGCACGAAATAAAAAGCCCGGGTCAGCGGATAGCTCCTCAATGCAATATACGCCTGATAGGGTTTAAAATAATCAACCGAAGAATCTCCCCTGATCGCTACCACTCTGGTTTTGCTCAGGAAACTCAAACCAGTGGAATCCGCCGGATCGGAGATCCAGCTCACCCCGATCATTCCCATGGCGTCCGGGTGAGAGGCAACATAATCGACCACACCGCTGCAGGATCCCGCTATGACCACCCCTGGGGGAAGAGGTTTTCCCTGGTTCACCGAGTCGATAGCATAACGAACCAGGCTGGAATTGTGGTTGTCAAAAACCAGCTTCAGGTTGAAATGCTTATCGCTGCCATCCATGATGGATCGGACATCGTTCATGGTGAGCTGGGTATCCGGACTGGCGGGGTTTACAATCAGGGCAACGGCATCCCAGGCAAGAATCTTTGAAATTACGGGTTCCTGGATGGTGTCAAAATAATGCGTTTCGGAGGCATTGGGTTTTCTGGTCACGATAATCATCGTGGCGCTGTCATTGATCAGGTCGTTGAAACAGTCCGCTTCGGCCTTATACCGGGGGATGATGTGTGCTTTGGGATGCTGAGCCTCAAATACCCGGATCTCGGAATCCATTAAAGGCTGGTAGGATTCGTCCACCGAGATGTGGATGGTCCCCGTGGAAAGGGTGGTCAGGGCCCTGTTCCCGCCGGAATTGCATCCTAAAAGGCCCGCCAGCAGGAGGAAGGCCGGATATTTAAAAAAATTACCCATGGAAGACAGACCATCCCATTTATTGCAGGACGGATTAAAAAATATGCCGGATCCCCCGGAAACCACGGTAAGACCCGTATACCAGCAGGAGGCCTCCCAGGCTGAGATAGACCGGGGAGGAAAGACCGAACCTGGACTGGAACTTGCCTGAAAAAATCACAAAAAGGCCTCCCAGGATATAGAAAGCGCCCATGGAAAGGTCGAAAACCATCCTGAAAGTCACATACCCTTTGTTACGCCGGTTCCTATCGTTTAGATCCATGGCTTTAATCAGCAATTATACAAGGAATTATATACCTATTGGACAAGGTTACCTTAAAATTACTCAAGTTGGGTAAAAATTATGGAATAACCTGATCCATAATCCCCCAATTTTGCAGGGTGCTCAAGGCTTACAAATACCGGATTTACCCTACCCCGCAGCAGGAGGAACTGATCCATAAAACCTTCGGCTGCTGCCGGTGGGTATATAACACCTGTCTGTACCTGCGCAGATGGCTTTGGGAAACCCAAAGGACCATCAGTGCCTATGACTTGATACACCAGCTGGTGGATGCCAAACAGGATTTCCCCTGGCTGGGAGAACCCGATAGCCAGGCCCTGAATGCGGCCATCCTCAATATGGATAAAGCCTACCAGCAGTTCTTTAAACACGCCGAAAGGCTTCCCCAGGTATAAAAAGCGAAGCGGCCATC
>DATKSX010000074.1:0-2188 GCA_035531415.1 Chitinophagaceae bacterium | reverse complement strand
GTCCAGAGGGTAGGCCAGGTTGGAAAAAGACTCATTGGCCGTGTCTTCCGGAAGCTCTCTGGAGGGAAGGATCACCGTTCTGGGTACGGGGACGCCAATCCGGGTGGCCAGGCAATTATTGAAGAATTTTTCGTCCGCGCTTTCCCAGAACGGATTGTTGATCACCGCGGTTCCGCAAAGGGCCGCGTTCTTCAGAAAGGCCCGGTAGAAGGGGACGTCCTGGGAGATCCGGTCGATAATGACGGCGTAACCGCTGTCCTGTCCCTGGATTACCTTGTCGATCTGCACGGCCTCGGCCTGGAACTCCGGGTCTTCCATGCTGTTTACCTTCCGGATGAATGCTTCCGGAAAGGACCTTTCTTTTCCGAAGAGGATGCCTATTTTTTTCATGAGGAAATTTATGGATGCTGGTTCATTTGATCAGAGACAGGTAATGGGGAAACATCATTTTCCATACCGGCCAGTCATGGGTGGAATCCGGACGGATATCCAGCCAGTGGTTGATCGATTTCGCATTCAGGATGGCCGATAAGTGTTCATTCTGGACCCGGCAGATGTCCTGGTCCGCGGTACCCAGGACAATTCCCATCTGCCAGAGCAGGGGATCCTGGTCATCGGGAAGAAAGTCCACCGGATTATTGAAATATATGGATTCGCTGTAATATCCTTCGCACCGGGACCGGATATCAAAGACCCCGCTCATGGAAAGCATATAGGATACCCGGTCGGGGTGGCGGAAGGCAAAATTAGCCGCATGGTAACCTCCGAAGCTGCATCCCGCTGTGGCGACTTTGGCCGCCCCGGTTTCCCCGGTGGCCCTGGGGAGAATCTCCTTCAGGACCAGGTTGTCGTAGCACTGATGATTGTGGACCCGGATTTCGGGGGGTACCCCCTGGTTATACCAGCTTTCCGCATCAATGCTGTCCGGGCAATAGATCTTGACCAGGCCATTGTCCAGGAACCAGGATGCGGACCCAATAAGGCCCTGGTCCTTGTTTTCATAATAGGTGCCCATGGAGGTAGGGAAGAGGATCACCGGAAATCCCCCGTCGCCGAAAACAAGCATTTCGAAATCCCTGCCCAGGCTTGGGGAAAACCATTTATAATATTTTTCAGTCACATCAAAAGGGTTTCAGGAAGAGCAGCCCCGACCAAATTTATCCCTTTGGTCCGGCAATATCAATTTTTTCAGCTAAAATTGGGGACTCCGATCCGGGGGATGTCCCTCCTAAGGAGAATCAGGTCATGGAGACCGGAATGCGCCAGGAGGTTTTGTATTCTTATCGGCTCGACCGTGAAGTGCGGGTGGACCTTTATGACTTCTGCAATGACCACGGTGCCGGGTTGCTGCTCATCAATGATGGCCAGATGCTGGAAAAGATGCAGTTCCCCGAAATGCTGGATTGCCTTTCCGGCGACCGGGGATTGCGGCTTCCTTTCATTTGCGCCATGCATGCGGGACCGGAACGCAGGCAGGAATATGGGGTGGCAGGGATCCCCGATTTTGCGGGAAGGGGTGCCCGTGCAGGGGATTACACCGATTTCGTTTTGGAGGAACTAATGCCCTGGCTGCGCAGGTCAGGGGCACCCGTGGATCATGCCCCCGGGGCATTCGCGGGCTTTTCTCTTGGTGCCCTCAGCGCGATGGACATCGTCTGGAACTATCCGGACCGGTTCCAGAAGGCCGGGGTTTTTTCCGGTTCTCTCTGGTGGCGGACCAGGGACCTTGGAGAGGGATACCTCGAATCCCGGGACCGGATCATCCACCAGCGGATCCGGGAAGGATCCTATGTAGCCGGATTGCGGTTTTTCCTGGAATGTGGTACCGCCGATGAAACCATGGATCGCAACGGAAACGGCACAATCGATTCGGTTCAGGATACCATGGACCTGGTTCGGGAATTGGAACAAAAGGGATACCGCCAGCCGGAGGAATTGCAATTCAGGGTAGTGGAGGGCGGAACCCATCAGGAATCCACCTGGAAGGAAATCCTTCCGGAATTTTTCCGTTGGGGCTGGTCTTTCAGCCCAGGTCTTGAGACCTCCAGGGCGGGATAACAGGGGGTTATGGCATGATTTGAGACGCTTCTTCGTTTAAATCATTTTTTATGGAATACCATTTTCTGGCAGACACCGGCTTGCTGGTCTCTGAACTTTGCCTGGGCACCATGACCTTCGGAGGCAATGG
>DATKSX010000073.1:0-3100 GCA_035531415.1 Chitinophagaceae bacterium | reverse complement strand
TCCTGGACCTGGATATTGCTCAGGATCCCATTCATCAGGCTGAGTTCCAAGCTTTTGGCTGGAACCCCCAGGCCCAGGTGGGCCAGATAGGCCGAAATACCGATGGCCTTGATCAGCGTGCTCTTCCCCGACATGTTGGCCCCGGTGAGGAACAGGAAATTACTACCCGACTCCAGGGAAATATCATTTCCCACAGCGTCCGGAAGCAGGATATGGTACAGCAGGGAAGCCCGGAACAAAGGCTCCTCCCCGGAAATAAATTCCGGGAAGACCAGCTGGTGCCGCTCAACGGATATCGCCATGGAATGCCAGGCGTCCAGCTGGGAATAGAGTTTGATCAGCTGTTCCAGCCTATGGCGAAAACTTCCCCGGATAAAATAATCCAAGCGCAAAACCCGGGCAACCGGGACCCGGCCGTTAAAGTCTGTCGAAGCGATTTCACGGCAATTCTCCCCGGAAACGAGGAGGTTGATTTGGTCCAGAACAGTCTTTAGCCGTACCGGGCAGGCCGGGTCATCCAGTACCCGAACCAGGTCCATCATCCCCCTGAGCAGGTCTGCGATATGGATCAGGGAATATTGGAGAAAGGAAAGATCCCCTGCTTTCAGGGTCCTGAACAGGAGAAACTCCAAGAGGTTCCTGCCAGTGGAAATGCTGATCTGCGATTTCCGGTATTCCCCGATCATGATGATCGTCCCATTGGTGACCCGGGTCGTCCAGCGATCCTGTCGCTTCTGAAGGTACCGGATTACTTCCTGCATGGCTTCAATGGAGGCCCTGTCGGAAAGGGGGTGCTGGAAGATCTGGTGCAGGGCCTCCTTTCCTCCATTGGTGGTAGTATAGTTCAGGGTTCGGAAGACGGAAAACTCGCCTTCCCGGGCGAAAATGGAAAGGTCCTCAAAGGTTTTCGGATCGATTTCCATGAGTAGTATTTATCGGTTAAAATGCAACCTTTTGCCCAACACCGAGTCGTCCAGTCTTCCGTTTTCATAGGCCAGGTGGCCGTTAACAAAAGTATGGGTGATCGCTGCCGGGAAGAGGTGCCCCACAAACGGGCTCCATCCGCACCGGTATAACAAGTCTTCCCGGCGCACTTCCGTAATCTGGTCTGGATCCAGGATGACACAATCGGCGAAATAACCTTCCCGGATGAATCCCCGTTCGGCAACCCCGAAGCATATGGCCGGTCCATGGCACATCCTGGTGACGAGTTCCTCCATCGATATCCTGCCCTGCTGGTGGTGTTCCAGCATCATGAGCAGACCATGCTGGACCAGGGGGATCCCGGCAGGGGCCTGGGGATAGGGGTTTTGTTTTTCTTCCCAGGTATGGGGAGCATGGTCCGTGGCGATTACATCCAGCCTGCCTTCTGCCAATCCCTTCCAGAGGGCCTCCCGGTCCCGCGGGGTCTTGATGGCGGGGTTGCATTTGATCTGGTTGCCCAGGGTGGCATAATCCTCGGAACTGAAATAAAGGTGGTGTACGCACACTTCCGCGGTGATCTTTTTTTCCTCCAGGGGGACCAGGCCGGAAAAGAGCTGCATTTCAAGGGCGGTGGAAATATGCAGGATGTGGAGCCTGGTCCGGTGTTTCATGGCCAGCTGGATAGCGGTAAGGGAGGACTGGAAACAGGCCTTGTCGTCCCGGATCAGCGGATGGTCCTCCACGGTGAGGAGCCCCCCCCTCAGGCCCTGGATCAGCTCCAGGTTCGAGTGGATGATCTTTTCATCCTCGCAATGGGCCGCAAGCGGTAATCCGCAACCCGCGAATAGCCGGTCCAGGGTCAGGAAATTATCTACAAGCAGGTTTCCGGTGGAAGATCCCAGGAAGACTTTCACTCCGCAAACCTCAGCTCTTTTTTCATTGGTCCGCAGGACCTCCTGCAGGTTTTCATTGGAAACCCCCATGTAAAAGGAATAGTTTGCCAGTGAATTTGCCGAGGCGGTCTGGTATTTTTGTTCCAGCAGTTCCTGGGTAAGGGCCGGAGGCTTCGTGTTGGGCATCTCCATAAAAGATGTGGTGCCTCCGGCAACCGCAGCCCGGGATTCCGAAAAAATGGTTCCCTTGAGGGGAAAACCGGGTTCCCTGAAATGCACCTGGTCGTCGATTACCCCGGGAATCAGAAATTTGCCGTGCCCGTCAATTTCAACTGCAGCCTCCCCCAATCCGCTCAGCGGGCCGAGCCTCGCGAACCTTTCTCCTTCGATCAGCACATCGGTGCAGCGGGCCTGGTTTTCATTGATCACCGTGATGTCTTTTATCACATATCTTTGCATGGGGTAAAAATAACCATTCCCACCGTCAGCGGTAGGCCTGAATTTTGAGGGGTTTGGCGGTCCGGAAAATGCATTCTTCATGAAATCATACGCCCTCCCGCTGGTCCTTGCAGCCCTACTTGGATCCATTTCAGCAACCGCCCAGTCCACTACGATCCCTTTAGGTTCTCAGGATTACCAGACCCTGGACCGTATGGAGATCCTTTCGGGGAGTAATCCCGGGCAATTCACCGAATCGGTGAAGCCCGTCTCCAGGAAAGCTGCCGTGGCCTACGCGGTACAAATGGATTCTCTTTTTCAGGTCCGGGATTCCCTCCTCCAACGGGCATCCAAAGACACCGGCCTGGGGGTAATCCCCCAGACTCCCGGTCCTGCATGGTCCATCACCGACCGGTATGATATCAGCAGGCTCATTTCCAACAGCGGGGAATGGGCTCCCGGATCTAACGGCTTTACTCCCTCCCGGCATCCCCTGTTCAAGGGCCTCTATCGCAATACGACCAACCTGCTATCGGTGAATGAACCGGATTTCTTCCTTTCGGTCAATCCCGTGCTCCTGGTTCAGGTCGGAAAGGAACTGGGTAATCCGGAAAACCTGTTTATCGATACCAGGGGGGTTGAGGTCCGGGGGATGATTGCCCGGAAAGTAGGATTCTATACCTACCTCAGCGACAACCAGGAGCGGGATCCCCTTTATGTCCAGGCCCTGATCTCCAAGGACGGGGCCCTTCCGGGCGAAGGATATTATAAACCTTATGGGTCCACGGGGTTGGACTATTTCAATGCCTCAGGGTACTTTACCTTCACTGCAGCCAAATACATTG